>CADCOJ010000223.1 GCA_902803075.1 Oscillospiraceae bacterium
GGCGACCCCAACATCGACCATCCGCTCGGAACGCTTGACCAGCGGGTGAACGTCCTTCGCTTCGACCGTCCGAAGGGTGACACCATTGTCCTCATGAACTATGGACTGCATGCCGACACCATCAACGGCGACCGCATCTCCCCGGACTGGCCGGGCTGGATGCGCCGGACGGTTGAAAAGACGCTGGACGGCACAAAGTGCATCTTCTTCAACGGCGCGGAGGGCGATGTGGGCAGTACGCACGTGTTCCCGTGCGGCGGAGATATGAACGACACGGAGATCAGCTTTGACAACGAAATGAAGAGCCCCGGCATGGCGCGTTTTGTCGGGCGGGCTCTGGCCGGTACGATCCTGCAGGTGTTCGACAAAGCGGAGTATGTGGACGTTGACAGCGTCGCTATCCTGCATCAGACCGTGACTGTGGCGGCCAATGTGCCCTCGCCTGAGGAGCTTCCGCTGGCGCATAAATACCACGAGCTTCACCATGCGGGCCGGGACGATGAGATCCCGTACCGGAGCATGGAGCTGACCACTGTGCTTGCAAAGGCGGAACGTATCTGCCGTATGGAGCACGGCCCTGCGTCCTTCGAGCTTGAGTTGACTGGCGTCCGAATCGGAAATATCGCTATGATCGGCATCCCCGGAGAGCCTTTTACGGAAATCGGCGTGCAGATCAAGGCTACCGATGGTTGGGACATGATCCTGCCGTGCTGCCTGACCAACGGATCGGAGGGCTATTTCCCGATGCGCTCGGCCTTCGATGAGGGCGGCTATGAGGCGCTGAGTTCCAAATATAAGGCCGGTGTGGCTGAAGACATCATTGCCGGCGCAAAGGCCATGCTCGCGCAGCTGCGCGGCTGAGAGGCGGGCGATATGCGCAGACTGAAACCGGAAACGTTTTCGGCACAGTATGACGTCCGGCTTCTGAACCGGGCGCATGTCCCGGAGATCTTTGCTCTGTATGCGTCAAATCCGCAGTATTTTTCCAGCTGCGCAGACACAGCGGAACCGGCGCATGTCCTGCGGGATATGTCGCTTCTTCCGCCGGGAAAGACGTCGGAGGAGAAGTATTATGCCGGATATTTTTTGGATGGAAACCTTGTTGCTGTGCTGGATCTCATTGATGGGTATCCGGACGCACGGACGGCTTACATTGGATTCTTCTGTGTGCATGGCGCGTTGTCCCGCCGCGGCATTGGTTCGCTGATCCTTTCAGAGCTTTTTGCATGTCTGCGCGGGGAAGGCTTTTCGACGGTCCGGCTCGGATATGATCCGAAGAATCCGCAGGCGTCTGCATTCTGGGTCAAAAATGGGTTCCGGACTGTGCAGGAGATCCCCTATACGCATCCCAGCGGCATGCAGGGCACGATGGCCGTTGCCGAGCGGCGGTTATAAAGCAACGGATCCCGGGCGGCACAAACCGCCCGGGATCTTTGCGTCAACGATGCTTTTTTCGGTTTCTGGTCACAGTCAGGTCATACATCTGCTTGCTGCATGCAGCGAAATGTCCGCTCTTCGGCAGACCCTGTGCAATGGCAGGGTAGAAATTGTCCGTATCTGCAGTCCGCTGGATCTCATACGTCCCAAATTGATTGACCTGGTCAAAACAGCTGTCCGGCAGGCCGGGAAAGCTGTTCACCATCGGCGTTTCATCAAGCTGGAATCCGCTGCGCTGCTTGTTGTCCAAACCGATCACCCCTGTGACAAGTATGCCCGGAATGCAAAGATAATATGAGAAAGAAACGGCGCGGAATTGCTCCATGTGAGAAACTGCCCATACAAAAACCGCATCATGCAATTTTACATACGGAATCACCGCAAAACATAAGTGTCATAGCAATTCTCCGCCTCGCAGGAGAACAAATCCTTCAACGCTGACGCAGCCCAATCGGTATCATCTGCCTCGAAGCAGAGCTCTGAACAGGCGTCGAACATTCTGGAGAGAACCTCCTCAATAAACGCTGAAAAAACTGCCCGATTCTCAGCGCAAACATAGGCCAGTTCATTTCCGTCAACGAACGCGGCACATGAAATAGTGTCTGCGCTGCATGAAAAAAACACTTGTTCAGGGAGTCTTTGGCGGAAAACCTCATACGGCGCGGTCAGCGGGCTTACGGATTCATGCGTCTTCTGATAGTATTGATATAAAAAGTAACTGCAATCCTCGTAACGCTTTTCCCCGGTGTGCCCTTCTTGAATGCAGGTTGACCGCCGCAGCTTTCTTTTTAGATCTGTTTTTCGGACCTTCATCTCAGAACAACGCCTTTTTCTTTCAAACCCGCTTTTTTGCAGCAGGCGGACGACGTCATATTCTTTGGTGGAAACCATTGCCTGAAGCGGTCTGCCCTCGGCGCTTCGAATATAGGGCAGGATCTTGGATTCCGCCAGCAGTCTGAAGTCGTCTGTCAACAGCTTCAAATAAACATGCTGCGCATGGAACGTGTTCTGAAATACCTCCACTGCCGGAATAGATTGACCTGCGCCGGAAATCAAGTATTGGCTGTCACTGCTTTTGCTTATCTTCATCGCGGTTCCATATCCTTTGATCCCATGTTCTTCTGCATTTGGATGCAGTTTTTTTATTTTCTTGAGTCGCTTTCAAGTTGTTTTTTATATAGAATTTGAAATATCGAAAAGTAGCTTCCGGGCAGCAAAAAACCCCGATAGAATCGGGGTTTTGCGGGGTACATCTTTTTCGTATCCTTTTGTTGGTCCGAGTGACTGGTTTCGAACCAGCGGCCTCATGGTCCCAAACCACGCGCTCTACCATCTGAGCTACACCCGGATATTCATTTTTCGGCCGCTGCCTTTGCAGGCAACGATGGGGTGCTGCACGCTTCCAAACCGATTGTGGTACCAAACTTCGCAAAACCCGGATTTCCTGGTTCTCTGCATGTTGAGCATGCGTATTATATCAGACAGAGTACGGAAAAGCAAGAGCATTCCTTACGGCGGAACGAGCAAAACAGAAAATGATCGTTGCGTATTGATTCAAACAGAGAAATATGGTAGAATATGCCTGCAGAAAGGGAGGCGCCAGCCATGAAAATTTCAACAGAGATCGGTTCTGCAGCAAAACTGGTCGGAGAAGAAAAGGCTGTGGAGCTCACGGCAAAAGCAGGTTTTGACGGATGGGATTTTTCCATGTTCGCCATGCTTGAATATGATTGGAACACAAAATGCTATACGCGGATGGACCATCCGCTTACCGGGAAGCAGTATCTTGCTTTTGCGCGGAAGCTCAGGCAGATCGGCTTGGACAACGGTATCGTCTGCAATCAGTCTCACGCGCCGTTCCCAAGCTCCATGGAGATCTATGACGATCTTCTCCGTGCGATCGAATGCACGGCAGAGGCCGGAGGAGCGATCTGCGTGATCCATCCGGACAACAACCGTTCGGCGGAGCAGAACGCGGAGATGTTCAACCAGCTGCTTCCGTTTGCAAAGCAGCATAACGTCAAAATCGCAACGGAAAACATGTGGTCCTGGAGCAGGGAGCTGGGCCATGCGATGCCTGCTGCATGCTCTTCTCCGCAGAGCTTCCTGCAGCATCTGGAAGCTGTGAATGATCCGTATTTTGTTGCCTGTCTCGACATCGGCCATGCAGAGATGCGCGGCGTGGATACCTCTGCGGCTGAGATGATCCGTGCGCTGGGTGCCCATCTGCAGGCGCTGCATATCCATGACAATGACCGCTGGCATGATTCGCACCAGATCCCGTTTTCCATGCAGATCGACTTTGACGCCGTCGTCCGGGCGCTCAGAGAGATCCATTACAGCGGATGGTTCACGCTGGAGGCGGATGTATATCTTGGTACGCTCGGTGCGGAGAAAACTGGCGAGGGTCTGTGCCAGATGGCGAAGGCAGCCAAACGTCTGGCGAATATGTTTGAAGGACAATCATAATTACATACATACTACGACCGGGAGCAGACAGGATCTGCTCCCGGTTGTTGCATGAACGCTAAAAGAGAAACGCAGAAGCAAGCGCCTGATACCGGTCAAAATGGAACATCAGGTTCTCCTTTTTGTGACAGTCGCTCGACAGGACGAACGACGCGCCCCGGGCGAGCAGATAGTCCATGATCTCCGGGGATGGATAGGGGACGGAACGGCATCCTCTTGCAACAGCGCCCATATTGATCTCAAAGGGCTTCCCGGTCAGAAGCAGGCGGTCTGCCGCTGCCTGCCAGGCACGAATATAGCGCGGATGATGCTCGTCAAAAAAAGGCGTCTGCTCGTTATATTTGGCGATGAGATCAAAGTGACCGATGAGATCCGCGTTTGTTTTCCGGATTACATCCGCGGCAGTTCGGAAATAGACCTCGATCAGCGCGTAAATGTCCCCACCATAGTCCAGCGCGGCCTCGTCAATAAGCTGCTGCGCGCCTTCATCCACGGGCGTGAAGCGCGCTCCCGTTTGGATATAGTGGACAGAGCCGATCACGTAGTCATATCCTGAGGCCGGCTCTGATGCAAAGTAATCCTGTTCCATGCCGCAGAAAATGCGAATCCTGTCTGCAAATTCCGTTTTCAGTGCTGCAATGGACGCACGGTATGCGTCGGCGGCGTCCTTCTTCATGCAGTAGCTTTCATCGAACGCAGTATAGGAGTGGTCGGAAAAGCCGATAGCCTGCATTCCGCGCGCAATGGCCTCCTCTACAAGCGCGCGCGGCGTGTCTGCGCCGTCGCTGAATGTAGAGTGGACATGATAGTCTGCAATCATCCGGTCATTTTCTCCTGCTTGATTTTTTTGTCGATCACATGGCGCGATGCAAGCTCGCGATGGATGTCCTCCAGGCTGATGCCGGATTCCACCATAAGCACCATCACATGGTATGCAAGGTCCGCAATTTCATAGATCGTCTCTTTCCTGTCCTGCGCCTTTGCCGCAATGATGACCTCAGTGCTCTCTTCACCGACTTTTTTGAGGATCTTGTCCAGACCTTTTTCAAAGAGGTATGTTGTGTAGGAACCCTCTTTCTTTTCCGTTTTCCGGCCGCGAATGAGCTCCATGAGCGACTCATAGGAGAATGCTTGGAGCGTTTCGCTGTCAAAAACAGGCGCCTCAAAGCAGGATGTCGTACCGAGGTGACAAGCCGGGCCATCCGGTTCAACAAGGATCAGCAGCGTGTCCCGGTCGCAGTCTGCGGTAATGGAGACGATATGCTGATAGTTCCCGCTTGTTTCACCCTTGAGCCACAGCGCCTGGCGCGAGCGGCTCCAGAAGCAGCAAAGGCCCTTTTCCATGGAGATCTGAAGGCTCTCGCGGTTCATATACGCGACCATCAGCACGCGTTTCGTCACCGCGTCCTGGACCACGGCAGGAATCAGACCATTCTGATCAAATTTCAATTCATCTATCGGAATCATGTGTAAAACCTCCCAATCTGACCGGGATACCGGCCGCATGCATCTGTGCCTTCAGCTCCGCAATCCGTACGTCGCCAAAGTGGAAAATGGAAGCCGCAAGCCCTGCGTCAACGCCGGGGAGCGTTCGGAACAGTGTCAGAAAATCTTCGATTGAGCCTGCGCCGCCGGAAGCGATCACCGGAACATGGACTGCGCTGCATACTGCATCCAGCAGCTCCAGATCAAACCCGGCGCGCACGCCGTCCGTGTCGATGGAGTTGACGACGACCTCACCCGCGCCCTGGTCCACGCACCGCCGGATCCAGGCGATGGCTTCCATGCCTGTGTCCTCGCGTCCGCCCTTGGCAAACACGCGGAAGCTCCCGCCCACACGCTTGACATCCACCGACAAAACGACGCACTGGTCGCCGTATACTTTTGCCGCGCGGGAGATCAGGGTCGGATCCGCGATGGCGCCCGAATTGACGCTCACTTTATCCGCGCCGCACTTCAGCACGCGATCAAAGTCCCTGAGGGTACGGA
>CADCOJ010000224.1 GCA_902803075.1 Oscillospiraceae bacterium
ATGGGCATGACCGCTATGGAATTAGCTGTTGCCGCAGCAAAGGGAGAAGACACGGGCGAATACCTGCATGCAACGGCAATCTCTCTGGTAACGCCAGAGAACGTGGACGATTTCATGAGCAATTATCAGAAGATGAGCAACATGATTGCACCTTTCCGTTAAGAAAGGTATTCTCTAGCCTGGATACAGACAACCGTCTGTATCCAGGCTTCAACAAGGAGGGTTTCCATATGAGGATTGTATTTGGCTGTGATCCCAATGCAGCCGAATTGAAAAAGAACTTGATGAAGATGTGTCAGGAGTTAGCTCAGATGGATAGAGCGTTAGACTCCGACTCTAAAGGCCGCTGGTTCGAATCCAGTCGGGCGTACCACTCGCCTCCAAAAGCCCATGGCTTTTGGAGGTTGTCCTTTGCCGCAATTGACAAATACGGCTGTCCCATGGTATAATAAAACTCCAAAATAAGTGTGGATTTTTCTGGAGCATCGCCTCCATTTTTCGCCACGCATCCGACAGGGTGTGCGGCGTTTTTTATTAGGAGGAACGACGGATGAACATATTTTACCAACTCATCGGGTTCGGCGCACTGATCGCCATGGGTCTCAGCTATTGGCAGAATGACAAGCGTACCATCTTGCTGTGGCAGGTGGTGGCCAACCTGATCTTCGCCATCCACTACACACTGCTCCACGCATGCTCCGGCGCACTGTGCAGCTTTTTCCAGATTGTCGTGCTGCTGCTTTTCCTATTGCAGGAGAAATTCAACTGGAGTAAACTGGTCACCGCGATACCCATCGTGGCAGTATTTCTGCTGATTGCCGTGGTGACCTATGAGACGCCAGTGACGGTACTGCCCATCGTGGCATCGTTGGCGGCGTTACTGCCGTTCTTCCAGACCAGGCGGCGGGTGATACAGATGGCGGGCATTGCCAGCGGTCTGTCGTGGCTGGTGTATGTCATTGTGGTACGGTCGTATTCCGGCATGGTGACAGAGTCGGTACTGACCATCATCACGGCGGCGTCCCTGCTGAAGAAGGAATTCAGAAGGTCCTGAACGGACAGATCCCCCGGCATATTGCCGGGGGAGTCTGCCGAAGGGATGCGCCGCGTCAGGCGTAGTGCTTCAGACCCTGCGCCATGGATGAGGCGGTGCAGCGGCGGGCATGGCAGGAGAGCGTGTCACGTTTCTCTCCGGCGCACCGGGCGGCTGCTATCAGCGCGGCCAGTCTCCGCTTGCGGGGGACTAAGGGAGTATCCCAACGGCTGCCATGCGTTGGAGTATGCCGAACCCATCACCATCGGGGATCACTGTTGGCTGTGCGCCGGTGCGACGGTGTGTGGTGGCGTGACCATCGGAGCGGGCAGCATCATCGCCGCAGGCGCGGTGGTGACACGGGACATCCCGCCCAACAGTATCGCTGCCGGTGTACCCGCCAGAGTGCTGCGGCAGATCGACGAGCGCGACCGCCTGCATGTATGGGAGAAGTATGTGAAGAACGAACTGCCCAATGCGCAGCGGTGACAACAAAACCTGGGAGCAATTACAAAAACCGTCTCAAACATATTGTTTGAGACGGTTTTTATATGCGAAAAATCAGGAGAATTGAAACCTGATTTGACCACTACTGAACATTTTGTGATCCGACTGAGTTATCCTTCGTCATATCTCCAGCATTCCCTGCAATCCTGCGCTGGCGGCCTTTTTGTTCTTGTCGAAAGCGTGGGTGTAGATGTCCAGCGTGGTCGACGGTTGGCTGTGTCCGAGCAATCCTGCGACCGTGCCGACGTCCGTGCCGCTGGCGATGAACAGGCTTGCCGCCGTGTGGCGCAGACTGTGGACATTCAAGTCCGTCGGCAGGTCATTTGCTTTGAGGATTTTCTTGAAGCGCCAAGTGAACGTCGAGGGCGTCATCGGCAGTTTCATGCCCTTTCTGCGGAACACATAATCGTCTTTCATCTGCTTGCGCCGGTCGTAACGCTCCGTTTCTGCCGCGCAGAAGGCTTCGTACTCGCGGAGCAGGCTTTCCATTTCTGCGGAGAAGTACACATACCTGTTTCCGGCTTTCGTCTTCGGCGCTTTGACGATAATCTCGTCACCGGTTGTTTTGACTGCGTTGCGACAGACGTGGATGCTGCGTTCGGCGTAGTTGATATCCTCCCATTTGAGGGCGCAGCACTCGCCGCGCCGCATCCCTGTCGCGATGATGAGCTTGAAGTAGGTTTCATACAGGATGCTCACGGTTTCCAGCGCCTGAATCAGCTTTTTCACCGTTTCATCGTCCGCGATTTTCTTTTCCTTCTTCTGCCCAGCG
>CADCOJ010000225.1 GCA_902803075.1 Oscillospiraceae bacterium
TGTTTGACGGCGTACAGTCCGTTATCCTCTATAAGACGCTGGACGGATTTATTCCGGCCCCGACGTTTGACGCCGAACGCGCCAGACAGAATCGCAGAGAACAGAAAAAGGCTACCGCCTGACAAAACACAAATGGAGGCGTCTGCCTCCCAAAATACGAAGGAGAAAGACCATGAAAAACAATTTCACCATTTCTCAGAGAAACGCCATTGTGGAAAACCATCTGTGGTGCATCAAGGCCGTGATGAAACAGAACCGTGCGCTCATCCGCGCGGCGAAGCTGGACACGGACGACGTGTATCAGGAGCTTGCGCTGCGGCTCATCCGGGCGGTCATGTCGTATGACCCGGAAAAAGGCGATCTGGAGCAGCATATCTTCGCGCAGCTCCGCATGGAGCTGCAGAAAACAGCGCACAGCAATGTGATCTCGCTGGACGCCTACCGCATGAGGGCCGCCGCATGAGCTTACGAGATAAAATGCTGGCTGTTATGGCCGATGTAAATGCTTCTGTTGCCGAGCGTGAAGAACTGGTCGAGCTGATTGCCATTGCGCTTTTGACGCGGAAGAACCTGTTTATTCTGGGTGACCCCGGACAGGCAAAGAGCTACGCGATCAACGCTTTCCGCAGCCGCATCACGGGTGCGAAGCAATTCGAACGACTCCTTTCCAAGCAGACGGACGAAGAACAGCTATTCGGTCGGCTCGACCTTTCCAGCCTGATTCCCGGCTCCGTGCCGGAATCTGCGTTCGAGGGCGATGGGATTTACCAGAACCTGCGCTTTGACTTGCAGAGCTTCCTGAACGGCCTGCCGCAAATGAAAAATGAGGCAGCGACGTTTGAGAGGCTGGCAGCGATCAGCGGCAAGCTGGACGCCTATCGCAAGGCTGTCGCCGCGCTGCATCCGTGTGAACCGGTCGTGCAGACCGCAGGCAAAATTCCGGAGGCCGACATTGTGTTTCTGGATGAGATCTTCAAATGCAATGACGGCGTTTTGAACGCATTGCTGACGGCGCTCAACGAGCGAAAATACACCAATGAAGGCCGGACCTATCCCATCCCGACGATCTCCTTTTTCGCCGCATCCAACGAAATCCCGAATTTCAATGACCCGGAGGAAAAGATCCTCTCGGCGCTCTATGACCGGCTGGAATTGAAGGTCGTCACGGAAAACATCTCGGAAAAGGCGCACCGGCTGGCGATCCTGAAAGACAAGCTCGGCGGCTCGTTCGGCGCAGTCCATGCGACGATCTCTCTGGAGGAACTGCGCACCATGCAGCAGGAAGTCGCAGCCATTCAGGTACCGGACAGCATCCACGACCTGATGGACGATGTACTCTGCGCACTGCGCACACAAATTCCCGTGTCCGACCGAAAATTCCTCAGCTACTTCTCCATTGCGCAGGCAAAGGCGTGGCTGGAGGGACATACGGAGGTCACATCGACGGATCTTCTGGTGCTGCGGAATTACTTCTGGCAGCAGCCGAGCGACCGTGAATTTGTAACCGGCACGTTGGAGCGCCTGTGCGTCAACCCCATGCAGGAAAAGGTTAATGATCTTCTTGCTATGGCACAGGACGCGAAGGACGGTTTCGACAGCGCTTGCGGTGCGGCGGAAAATGTACGCACAAAGCAGGCCGCGCTCCGCAAATTCCGCGGCGAGCTGGTGCGGCTCTACCAGATGCAGACCGAGATGGCCGCAAATGTCGCGTCTAACAGCGAAAAGGCTCTTACAGATGGACTGCTTTCCGAACTGGAGCGCATCAGCAAGGCGGCGCATGAGGCCATTGGCTTTACTTACATGCCGCTGGAGCAGCTGGCAGCATTGCAGTAAAAGACAAACATCATAAAAATGGAGGAAAAACTATGCTGAATCACATTGCAGTTATGGGCAGACTCACGCGCGATCCGGAGCTTCGCAAGACGGCCTCTGGCGTTTCCGTTGCGTCATTTTCCGTGGCGGTAGACCGCGATTTTTCGCAGCAGGACGGGAAAAAGGAAACCGATTTTCTTGATGTCGTCGCGTGGAGAAACACGGCTGAATTTGCGGCGAAGTATTTTATGAAGGGACGCATGGCCGTCATTTCCGGCCGCCTGCAAATCCGGAACTGGGAAGACAAAGAAGGCAACAAGCGCCGCACGGCGGAAATTCTTGCGGAAAACATCTATTTTGGCGACAGCAAGAAGGAGGACGACGGCGGTTCTGCCTCCGCACCTACGCAGGGCTTCGGTGCGCCAGCGCAGTCGGGCGGCTTTACGCCCAACTTTGGCAGCGCACAGCCCGGCAGTTTTGTGCCGAACTTTGGCGGGAACTATTAAACTGACAGCGCAGGGTGGGATTTTCCCACCCTGCCTTTTCTATGGAGGTGCATGATGAAGAAATATTTTCGCACGATACAAAACGTCATAGATTCCCGCTGGGGCAATTTTCAATATGCCGGGACACCCGCAGCACAGAAAACGGATCGTGTGCTGCAAAGCTCCAAGCTGGAAGACTGCATTTATCGTGATCTGAGCAAAGACGATGAGAGCATGGAAGCCATCCAGCAGGAGGCCGCATCTAAGCTGGACAGCTTCCCCGCACTGTCCAGAGACATTTTCCAGTCGTTCTATTCGCTGTTTCCGAAGCGAACCGACGCGGACAGACTTACAGCAGAGGCACAGAAATACAACGCGAAGCTGCTCGACCATGTGACCGAGGATACGGACTATCCCACGATCAAGTCGATCTGCGAAGGCCGGGAGCTGCCCGCTTACGAGGCTGCGTCCGAATTTACGGTAAAGATCGGTGCGCAGCTGGAAGAGTTGCTGTCGGAGCTTGGCGGCAAGGACGGTGCACTGAAAACGCTTGAAAAGCTGCAAGCAGCGCGGAATCAGGCACAGCAGAAGCTCACGGAGCTTTTAGCGCAGATGCGGGATTCTGTGCAGAATCCCACACTGGAGCAGGCGGTGATTGACGCGGCAAATCAGGCTGAAAGCAAAACGCAGCAGGCTGAGGCCGTTGCAAAAATGGTAGATGTCATGGCGCGGCAAAACAAAGCCGCTATATCCGAGTGTGTTTCTGCCGCTGTCGGCGCAGCCGCAGAGAAGGCAAAGGAAGTCCAGACGATCCTCGGCGCGTGGGGCGATGATGCCGGTACCATGGAGAAAAACGCGGTGAACACCGAGCTTCTTCAAAAGGTTCGGCAGAATCCTGCGCTGTTGGAGATCTCAAAGCACCTTGGCAGGTTTCGTGAGATCTTCGCGCAAGGCAAGCGCAACGGCTACGCCTATGGTCGCGGAGAAACCTACGCGCTGGAGCTTGGCAATATTCTTTCCCGCGCTATCGGTTCGGAGTTTGCCATGCTTGCTTCGCCGCAGACGGTTCCGCTGTTTGTGAAGAAGTATCAGCAGCGGCGGCTCAAGCAGTACCGCAGGCGCGAGCCTGTCCACAAGGGCATGGGTGACATCATCTGCTGCCTTGATGAATCCGGCTCCACGCGCGGCGACGCTGCCGCTTGGGGTAAGGCCGTAGCACTGACGCTTTTAGATATTGCCGCAGAAAACCGGCGCAAATTCGCGCTCATTCACTTTGCCGGTTCTTCTGAGTGCAAGGTGGACGTTTTTCTGCCCAGCCAGTATTCCATGCAAGATAAGTTGAATGCCGCAGAGACATTTCTTGGCGGCGGCACGAGTTTCAAACGGCCCTTGGATGAGGCGATCCAGCTCATGGACACCGGCTTTGAGAATGCCGACATTGTTTTTCTGACCGACGGACTGTGCGAGCTGCCAGAGGACTATCTGGAAACGCTCCGTAAAGTGCAGGCTGCACGAAAATTCACCGTGACCGGCATCCTGCTGGACGCAGGCAACCCCGGCATGGATTTCAGCTTGACGCCGTTTTGCCAGAAGATCTATCGGACTAGTGAACTGACGGGTGATGAGATCATGCAGAGTATGATTTCACAGCATATGTGACCATGGTAATAATAGCTGCAATAATTAGACAGTCGCTATAGCATACTGGACATTATCTTCTGCCCATGGTATAATTTATTATAATCTTCTTTATAAAAACACATGGAAGATTATGAATAAAAGCGCATAACAAAACGGAGGAAAGAAAATGTTAAGAGGCAGATCGTTAGATCATATCGGCATTGCTTCTGTCGATGTAGAAGCGGATGTTCAGTATTATATTGATGTGCTGGGATTCCGAGTCATTGGCCATTTCGGTACCTGCTATTTCATCCAGAATGGTGGAACAATCTACGAAATTTTCAGTCGCAAGGAGCAACCAGAAGCCGCTATTGGTAAGATTGACCACATTGCTTATACCTCACGAGATATCGAGGTGGACTATGCCTATGCGGTAAAGCAGGGCTATGAAATCACGACCAAAGGAATTGAATCCATCGACCGGTTTTGGGCAAATGGAATCCGTTATTTTAAGATTCGCACACCGGGTGGTGAACAGATCGAATTCAACCAAATCTTATGATTTATAACGTCACGGAAGCGTGAGCCTGCCGGAAGCAAAGAAGAAGTCCTGTTGCTGTGACTTGCTGAATCGTATGCTTTTTACGAGTTTGACAGGGTGGATTGTTCCCACCCCGTCTTCTTTATGAAGGATCACATGGGCAAACGCTTGAAAAAAGTGATATCCTTTGAATGGAAGGCGATTAAACCTACGGACTCCATGTGCGTTAATCGGCAGCTGTACGGACTGCGTTAGTGAGCAGAGAATGTGTAATGTATTTCTGACGCTGGAAAGATGTCCAAATTCACATCCAGTTGAAGTCATTCTAGTGGACGAGGAACTTGGTTTTTGAAGACGAACGAATCCAAAAACCACAAGGCATCCGATGACGCCCTTGCGTTTTTTGCAACTTCCAGCACTAGTCTTCGCCATGCTATAATACTCCTGTATTCTAGGTCAGAGCAGAACAAGGGCGGAGCTATTTCAGGGCGGAGGTGAAGACTTGGGGACAGGTATGCCCCGGTTCCGCGCGCAGGACATGGAATGAAATAATGGACTCATAAGACCGTAATTGCCGTTTGGCAGTTGCGGTCTTTTTGCGTCCGGACACAAAAATGAAGGGAAACACAGCATGAAAGACACAGAAAACTTATTTGACGGCTTTGCCTTACTGGGCGATGATGAGGAGTTTGACGTAGAGAAGATCTTCGGCAGCAGTTCAGATGAACCCGCGCCGCCTCCTCCCGCGCCAACTTTGGCAGAAGAAGTAAAGCCTCAGCCAGAGCCGGAACAGCCGCTCCCTGCAAAGACGCAGGAAGTACCGGCAGAAGAAAAACAGCCTCTGGAACTCTTTTCGGCGTTTACAAGCGCGGAAAGCGACCCCATCCCAGAGGCAGCCCCGGTCAAAAGCATTGCGCCAAGATCCCAAACACAACTGTCGCTCTTTGACAAGCCGCCCGTTTTTCAGTACGGCGGCGCCAGAGAGCAGATCACGGATGCGGATATGACCTTCGAGTCTCTGCGTATCCAGAA
>CADCOJ010000226.1 GCA_902803075.1 Oscillospiraceae bacterium
CGCGCCGCTGTTTGCGTCATGGTGAGGCGTGTCGAGAACCGGAGGAAGAAAACGAACAGGGCGTTTGCAGCAGACGGGCTGCAAACGCCCTGTTTTCTTTTTCCGGAGGGGATCATGCGCCGCTGCGGAGCGTCCGGAGCAGGGCGGAGAAGGCCTCCGCCAGCGTCTCGCCCGTACCGGGCAGGAAGCAGCAGGAGTCGGCGCTGTAGCCGCCGTGCGCAAAGCCGAGCGCGGAAGGGATGTAGTCAAAGTCGGCGTTTGCGCAGGTCAGGATGAAGGTGGCCGGGAAGGGCGAGGAAGCCTTGATCTGCAGGCCGTTCGTGTCGAACATCTCGTAGGGGGCGAGCACGAAGGACGCGTCCCCGATGCTCAGCGCGTTCAGCTCCACCGGCAGCTCTGCCGGCATGCGGCTCTTGCGCCGGATGAACGACGCATGGTAGACGCTGTTGAAGCCCAGCGACCGGGCAAGCTCCGTGCAGGCCGGGCGATCGTATGTCTCATTGAAGCGCCGGATGACGCGCTCCGCATCCGCAAGGCGGCCGTCCAGCCGATGGTCGGTGGGGAGCGTAAGAACGGTTTTTGCCGTCCGGGGAGCGCCGGCACGGATCGGGCGGAGCGCCGGCATGCCCCGGAGCGCATACTGCGCCATGGCACGGCCCAGCGTAAGGTGGTCCGGATAGAGGTTTTCGCTTTCCACACGGCTTTTGAAATTCAGGTTTCCGGAGCCGCCGGTGAAATAGGCGGATACGCAGCCGAGCTGCGCCTCAAGCTCTGCGCGCAGGACGCCCACGGCGTCGGCGCTGATTTCATATTTCCGGATGCCGCCGGTCCGCGACGGATGCCCCTGGAAGTTGACCAGCAGGACGTCCTGCGCCCCGGCGCGGGACAGCTTCAGCAGCTGCATGGCGCTGTCCGGCTCGCTCTCGTGGGCGGCGATGGGGGAGAGGCTGAAATGACCGTAGTTGTCCCCGGCATAGGTGCCGTCCGCAAGGACATACCGCCGGACGAAGGTCAGCTGCTCCGTCCGGACCGAGGCAAAGGACACTTCCGCCGGGCGCAGATCCGCCAGCGCCTGCTGCGCCGCAGAAAACAGCTGCGCCTCAAGCGCGTCCAGATACCGCCCGGCGCTGGGGACGGACGTGTTTTCCAGATCCGGCGCGGAATGGGTATGGCTGCAGGAGAGCAGGATCCTGTCCTCCGGCAGGCCGGTGCGCGCGCTCAGATACGGACGGATGCGCGGCGTGCTGACAGGGCCGAAGGCGCACAGGTCCAGCGCAAAAAGCAGGACCGGCGTGTCCGTCCCGTCCGAGAAGGCCAGGCAGGTGGCATAGAGCGGATCGAGCACCGTCTGCGACATGCGGCGGGAGGTGTTGCCGTAGCCGCGCAGGGGGACGGACTCCTGCGGGGTGATATCGACGCGGCCGTAACCGGCCAGAAGCGTGTTTCGGCTCATGGCGGATCCTCCTCTCATGTGGGCGAGCCGGGCATGACGACATGGGAGAACACCACGTCCTCGCTGCCGGGCTGCGGGCGGCGGAGCTGCATAAGGCGCGCGGGCCGGGTGAGGCTGACGTCGCGGATCACAAAATCCTTTGCGCGCAGCGCGTCAAAGAAGAACGGCACGGCGTCCTCCTCGCAGGAGGCATAGCGCACGCCGCTGACGAGCACATGCTCCGCGTCTGTCACGTTTTCGGGATCGTCCAGATTGTGGTAGTCCCCGAACTTGATCTTGGCCACGGCCAGCGCATGGCGGCCCCGGCTGCCGACAAAAATGTCCCGGACGATCAGATCCCGCACGGAGCAGTTGAGATCGACCGCACACAGCGCGGAGGAAAAGACGTTGGAAACGCGGATGCTGTGCAGCTCGCCGGGGACGCAGCGCTTGGCGAAGGCGCCGTGGTAATAGTCGTTTTCCCCGATCTTGACGCAGCAGGCGGTGCGCACGCCGTCCGGAACAGAAAGCGGGGTGTCGTCGGGCGTGGCGTCGGTCAGACCGTCGATGGAGATGTGATGGACGCGCAGGCCGTTGTGACACAGCAGACGGACGAGCGCGCAGTGGTTGTTGAAGCCGGTGATGTTCCGGATGGAGATGTTCCGGATGTCGGGGCTCAGATGCGGGCAGAGCGCCTTCGTTTCAAAGTTGGGCCTGTCCGGATCGGAGAGGGCGGTCAGGGCGACGATGTCGTCGCAGGTCTCGCCGGTCAGATCCGAGATCTGGATGTCATGGCAGCCCATGCGCAGATCGACGCCGTCCTGGTTGCGCCAGGGGTGCGTTTCGGAGCCGCGGACGGAGCGGTCGGTGATCTCAAAACGCAGGTCACGGATCACGCCCTCCCAGGCAAAGGTGAAGCACAGGCCATACCACCGCTGGTCGCGGATGGTCAGCCCCTCGACGCGGAAGTTCCGGACGTTGTGCAGATAGACGGTCAGGTTGTTGACAATGTGGGGCAGGCCGTCCTTCAGGGACATTTTTTCCCGCAGGCCGTTGTGACGCCCGCCGTCCAGCACCGCCCGACCGACGCCGCGGAGGATGATGTCCTCCTGCATGCCCTCCGGCGTCCGGCCGACGTCCAGGAAGGCGTTCCGGTTGCGGAACATCTGGCAGAACACGCCGTCGCACATCCGAAGATGCGCGCCGCGGATCTCCACGCAGATATGCGAGGGGAGCTCGATGGTCTCGTCGATCTCCCAGAGATTCGTGCCGGTCCTGCTGTTGCAGGGCGGGATCACCACATAATTGCAGCCCGTTTGAGAGGCCCGGTCTACGGCCATCTGGATGCGGCGGCTGTCGCTGCCGGTGGGGAAATCGTTGGGGGTTACGCTGCAGCCGGACATGTGAAACACTCCCTTCTCTTTGCATGCCTTGGCTCCGGGACCCAGTA
The DNA here is from genome assembly GCA_902803075.1 of Oscillospiraceae bacterium. Classification (GTDB taxonomy): domain Bacteria; phylum Bacillota; class Clostridia; order Oscillospirales; family Oscillospiraceae; genus CAG-170. Next base: position 2,883 of record CADCOJ010000226.1, read on the forward strand.
TATAAAAGTCCCGGGAAAAAGTCAGCAGCCCGGCGCACAATGGGAAAAGCCCCTGCCAAAAATGGGAGTGCAAAAAGAGCGCGCCGAAGATACAATAGAACCAGACGAAAACAGGGGGAGAGAAATGGGAATGCAACCATACCGGAAGAAGGAGACGGGAATGCTGGGGATTCCCGTGTTCTGGAGATACCTGCTGCTGATGTGTCTGCTTCTGGGCATGGAGCTGTTCGCAATGTCGGCGAGCAATTCCATTGCAAAGCGTTCGCTCCGGGAGCAGTATATGGCGGAGCTGCAAAGCAATCTGGACTGGCAGTGCGGACGCCTGGGGGAGACATGGAAGCGGCTTTATGACCTGCCGCCCGCCATGGAGCGGACGGAGCCGTATCTGCAAGCCAGGGAGCTCGGCGCGGAGGAGCCGTATGCCCATGTGGCATACCTGGCCGCGATCCAGAAAGCGCTCAACACGCAGGCGTATCTCTACAACGACTCGGAGGAGAGCTTCCTCTACATGCCGCAGACCGACAGCGTGTGCGGCCGCACGGGCCGGTTCGTCACGCTGGAGCATTTTCTGAACGCCGTGGTCTATACCGAGACCGACCGCCAGACGCTCCGCGAAAGCATCCTGACCAAAAAGAGCATCACGATCCTGCCCATGCAGGACATCGACCTGGGCGGCGCGCCGGCGCGCTGCCTGACGCTGGTGATCCAGCCCCGGGGGAGCGAGACCACGCTCCTGTGCCTGTATTCGGAAAAGACGCTGCAGAATTATTTCGGCTTTGATCTGCTGCCGGAGACCAGCACGCTGCAGCTGGTCGCAGACGGTGAATGCCGGATGCTCTGCACCCGGGGCCAGGCGCAGGCCTCCGGCAAAAGCAGCACGCTGACCTCCCGGATCGGCCAGTTCAATCTGGAGGCGCGCCTGCAGATCCCGGAGGCGTATTTCTCCGGTCTGCTGCGGGAATCCCAGACGATGGGCAGGACGCTTCTGGCGTCCTCCGCACTGCTGGGCGTGCTGCTGTGCGTGGTGCTGTCCGGACTGTTCGCCCGCCCGGTCCGCAGGCTCCTGCTGACGCACGCGGGCCAGGCCACCCGGCGCAGCGGGAATGAATTCCGCCAGCTCGACACATGGATGCGCGCCTCCGCCCATGAGACGCAGTCGCTCCATGAGCGGCTGATGAGCGCCATCCTCAGCCGCGCGTTCTCCGGCGCGGTCCTGTCCGAATCGGAGGAGGAGCTGCTCCGGACCTACACCGGCCTTGCCGGCCGGCGGTACAGGATCGCGATCCTGCACTCCGACGCGGCGGTCAACCCGATCATCAAGTCGCTGCTGCTGGGCGGGAGCAGCTTCCGGGAGTTTTTCTGCGAGCCCGTCAACGAGACGGAGACCGGCCTGCTGTTTGTCAGCAGCGAGGAGAACCTGGAGCTTCTGCGCAGCGGGATCTCCAGTCTGGCGGAATGGGCCGCCGCGGAGGGCGGGCAGATGCTCTGCGGCGTGAGCGCGCCGTCCAGAACGCTCAGCGAGCTCCATATCGCCGTCCGCCAGGCGCATCTTGCCATGCCGCAGACCGACGGCATCGGCTTTTATACCGGCGGCGGCAGCGAACTGCACGCCATGTCCTGGCTCCAGCACGAGCGGCTTTACCAGAGCATCGTGACGGGCGACGAATCCGGCGCAGCGGAGCTGCTGCACGCCATCGCGGAGGACGTGGGAGCGGAAAACAGGGCCAGGGATCTCTTTTATAATGTAAAATTTGTGCTGACCAGCGCCGCGGAGGAGATGAACGTGGAGCTGCCGGAGCTCTCCGGGGCGGAGTATGCGCCGAGCATGCTGCCGCGTGAAAACTTCCTCCGGCTGGAGCAGCACATGCACCGGCTGTTCGCGCACATGCAGGCGTGCCGGAGCACGCGGAAGGGGAACCAGCAGGAGATCCTTGCCTGGATTGGGGCGCACATGGCCGACCCCACGCTCTGCTCGCAGACGGTGGAGGAGGCGTTCGGCATCTCCGAACGCAGGGTGCGTGAGATCGTCCGCCAGACCACCGGCATCAGCTTTGCAAAATATCTGATCGACATCCGCATGAAGCATGCGGCAAAGCTGCTGTGCACCACGAATCTCAGCATCTCCGAGATCGCGGAGACCTGCGGCTATCAGGCCAGCAGCACCTTCTACCGGGTGTTCAAGGGCTATTTCAGCATCACCCCGAACCAGTACCGCAGCAGCGGCGGCGCCGACGCGCGCGTCCGCAGGCGCGACAGGGAGCGCCCGCTGCCGGAATTGGAAGCGGAAAGTTCCGAAAATGAGAGCGCAGGCGGATCTGTGTGATCCGCCGCGCTTTTTTGGCACAAAGCCCTGGAAATCCCACGAAAAAAATGAAACACACGTTGTCGGCTTTGGGAATTGCAAAGGGAAAGCCGTCCGGATGATAATGGAGCCGAGCCAAGGCTCGCACAATTCTGAACGGAAAGGAAGACCGAAATGAAAAAGAAGACCATGATCGTTCTGCTTCTGTGCGCGGCGCTGCTGACAGGCATGCTGGCCGGCTGCGCAAAGACGCAGCCCGCGCCTGCGCCCACGCAGGATCAGACCGAAGCGAAGACCCCCGCGGAAACGAAGCCGGAGCAGACGCCGGCCGAGGAACAGGCACCGGCCGAGGAGCAGACGCCGGCCGAGGAGCCGCGCCTGCCTCTTGTCAAGGACGGGGAGTCCGTCACGCTGACCATCGGCGTGCCGCAGAGCTCCAAGGTCGAGGACTATGAGACCAATGAATACACGCTCTGGCTCGAGGAACAGACCGGCATCAACCTGGAATTCGTCTACTTCTCTTCCACTTCTTCGGAATATGCCACGCAGCTTTCGCTGATGGTGGCCGGCGGCGAGAAGCTGCCCGACATCCTCTGGCGGACGCTCGGCATGACGTCCGCCTCCATGTATGAATACGGCGAGGACGGCTATTTTGTCGATCTCGCGCCGTATTTTGAAAGCAGCGCGTACTACTGGAACGAGGCGTATGACAACATCACCAGCGAGGAAGGCCGCAGACAGATCTGGCTGCGCGACACCGACCCCTCCAACGGCGCCATCTATGCCTTCCCCAGCATCCAGGTGACCAACGACAACGACCTGGTCAAGAACTATGTGGCGATCAACACCGCCTGGCTCGACGCCGTGGGCGCGGACATGCCGCAGACCACGCAGGAGCTTTATGAGGTGCTGAAGAAATTCGCCTCCGAGGACCCGAACGGCAACGGCAAGGCCGATGAAATGCCGCTGGTCTGCGCGGTGGACGTCAACTATGCCGACGCGCTGGAATATATCATCGGCGCGTGGGTCTATGTGAACGACAAGGACTTCTTCAACGTCACGGACGGCCAGCTCTGGGTGCCGTACACCACGGATGAATACCGTCAGGCGCTGATCTATCTGAACAAGCTCTACGGCGAGGGGCTGATCTCCCCGATGTGCTACACACTGGCCAAAAACGGCGAGCTGAAGCCGATCTTCACGCCGTCGGAGGGCCCGGCCATTGCGGGCGTGTTCGGCGGCCACCCGACGCTCACGACGGAAACGGACAACGAGACCGTGTTTGAATATCAGCCGCTGCCCGTTCTGAAGGCCGAGACGCCGCTGGGCGGATATGCGCTGCGGGCGACGCCGTCCTATGACGAGCTGTTCTTCAGCTATAAGTTCGACAACTTCATCACCTCCGACTGCGAAAACCCCGAGCTCGCGTTCAAGCTGCTGGACTTCATGTGCAGCCAGGAGAGCGCGATCTTCCAGAGATACGGACGCAAGGGGGTCCACTGGGACTATGCCAAGGAGGGCGCGACCGACGCCATGGGCCAGCCCGCGCTCTTTGAGGTGCTGGACGACTCCGTCTACAGCGGCCAGAACAACATCAACTGGCACAACATCGCCTGCACGGTGCTGCCCTACAACGTCTATGCGCCGGCCTATGTGGACGACGGCTCCTATTCCTCCAGACTGACGGATCTCAAGATGGCCTACCGCGCCAACATCCTGAGCAAGGAGGGCCCCGCGGAATCTGCCAACGGCATCGTCTATTCCACGGAGGAGACAAAGACTGTTTCCGAGCTGGCCAGCAACCTCTCCGACTATATGGAGCAGGCGCGCGCCATGTTCGTTACGGGTGTTCTGGACCCGAACAGCGACGCAGACTGGCAGGCATACCTGAGCAACATGGACTCGCAGGGCCTGGCTGACTATCTGCGCCTCGCGCAGGAAGCGTATTCCAGAATGCAGTAAAAAGCCTGAAACGCGGATCTGCCGGGTATGAGACGGAATTGGCGCTGAAAGGCGATCCCTTTCAGTGCCAATTCTTCACAAAACAGGCTTATCCGGGAGGAAACACAGATGCAAACAACAACACACAAACGGCCGAAACGCACGGGCCGGGGCGCATCGTTCATCCGGAATTTCAAACGGGACTGGCAGCTCTGGCTGCTGATGCTGCCGCCGCTGGCGTATCTGCTGATCTTTGACTACGGCCCCATGTACGGCGCGCAGATCGCCTTCCGGGATTACCGGGCGCGCAGCGGGATCTGGAACAGCCAGTGGGTCGGGCTGCAGTGGTTCCGGAAGTTCTTCACCAGCTACAACTTCCGGTCCATTTTCACCAACACGCTGGTGCTGTCTCTGTACAGCGTGGTGGTCAGCTTTGTGCTGGCGGTGGGCCTGGCGCTGCTGCTGAACACCATCCGCAGCGCGCGCTTCCGGAAGTTCACCCAGACCATCACCTATATTCCGCATTTCATCTCCGTCGTCGTGCTCGTGGCCATCGTCAACCAGATCTTCAACCCCGTCAACGGCCTGTACGGCGCGCTGTTCCGCCTGTTCGGCGGAGAGGGGTATCCCTATGATTTCCGCGGCATGGACACGGCGTTCCGGCATATCTATGTCTGGTCGGGCGTGTGGCAGAATCTCGGCTGGGACACGATCATCTATACCGCCGCCCTGGCCTCCGTATCGCAGGATCACCATGAGGCTGCAATGATCGACGGCGCCAGCCGCTGGAAGCGCGTGATCCATGTGGACCTGCCCACCATCCTGCCCACGGCCATGATCATGCTCATCATGAAGTTCGGCCGCGTCATGACCATCGGCTTTGAAAAGGTCTATCTGCTCCAGACCCGTCTCAATGAGACGGTGTCCGAGGTGATCTCCACCTATGTCTATAAGGTGGGCATGGGCTCCGGCCACGCTTTTTCCTACGGCACGGCGATCGGACTGTTCAATTCGGCCGTCAACTGCATCCTGCTCATCACCGTGAACTGGATCTCCAAACGGATGTCCGACCGCGAAGTGAGCCTGTTTTAAGGAGGGACGCCGAATGAAACGAAAAAAACGCGCCAACGCCATCGGCCTGTGCACGGAGGACAGGATCATGTACGCCGTGGTGTATGTGCTGATGGGGCTGCTGATCGTTGTGATCGCATACCCGCTGGTCTATGTGGTGTCCTGTTCGTTTTCCTCCGGGAACGCGGTGTCCGCAGGCAGAGTGCTGCTGTGGCCGGTGGAGTTTTCACTGACCGGCTACCGGATCGTGTTCAACTATAAGCAGGTCTGGACCGGATATTACAACACCATTTTCTATACCGTCACGGCCACGGCGCTGAACGTCGTGCTGACGACCATGGCGGCCTATCCGCTCTCCAGAAAGAATTTCCAGGGGCGGAAGCTGTGCATGACGCTGTTCATGGTCACGATGTTCTTTTCCGGCGGCATCATCCCCAGCTATATCCTCAAAACGCAGCTGCATATCGTCAATACCCGCTGGGCGATCCTGCTGACGGGAAGCATCAGCGTGTACAACATGGTCGTCATGCGCACGTTTTTCCAGAATTCCATCCCCGGCGACCTGCTGGAGGCGGCCCGGCTGGACGGGATCTCCGACATCGGGTATCTGCTCCGGATCGTGATCCCGCTGTCCAAGGCGGTCTTTGCGGTCATCACGCTGTATTATGCCGTGGCCCACTGGAACTCCTATTTCAACGCCATGATGTATCTGCGCGACCGGAACCTGTATCCGCTGCAGCTTGTCCTGCGCGACATCCTGAACGCGGCGAACGTCGACCTGTCGCAGATCTCCGACCCGGAGATCCTTCGGCAGCTGAGCGGCGCCAGCGATGTGATGCGGTATTCGCTGATCGTGATCTCCACGGTCCCGATGATGGCCGCATATCCCATTGTCCAGAAATATTTCAAGCAGGGCGTCATGATCGGCTCAGTCAAGGGCTGAGCGCCCGGAACCCATTGCAGATCCAGGAGGAACCACCATGTCTGAATATATTCCCAATCCCATGTACGCGCAGGATGTGCCCATCGACCTGCGCGGCGTGTTCGCGGATGAACGCCCGGCCGGACGGCACGGCTTCATGCGCGCCGAGGGCGGCAGCTTCGTCTTTGCCGACGGCACGCCCGCCCGCTTCTGGGGCACGAATTTCAACGGCGGCGCCTGCTTCCCCGAGCATGCCTATGCGGAAAAGCTGGCTGTCCGCCTGGCCAA
>CADCOJ010000227.1 GCA_902803075.1 Oscillospiraceae bacterium
GAAAACCATCTGTTCAGTGACTGGAAGCGAACGCGCTGAGATACGTTTGGACAAGGTACACCCATTTTTACCCGGTCGAAAGACACCAACCGGAACCTGTCGATCCCCGTACTGCGCATACAGCCGGACCGGGCGGTCTGACTGTAACACGATCCATGCTTCCACTTTCCAGTACAGCCCGTCTTTTGTAAGCTCAACAGTCCCGTCCTTCAGGTTTTCAATGGAAAAACGCATGCAAATGCCCCCGCATGTATGGTATGCGGGGGCATTCCGGCGTATGCAGATGGATTGATCAGGCGTTTGGGAGACCGAAGCTGACGGCGATGGCAGAATCAACCTGTTCCATGACAGTGCGATCCGCGTGGCCCATGTGCTCACGCAGCCGACGCTTGTCGATCGTCCGGATCTGTTCCAGAAGAACGACCGAATCTTTTGACAGACCAACGTCATGTCCGGAAAGAGAGATATGCGTCGGAAGCCTGGCTTTTCCCGTTTGGCTGGTGATCGCAGCCGCAATGACCGTCGGTGAATGGCGATTCCCCATATCATTTTGTACGATCAAAACCGGCCGGCAGCCACCCTGTTCACTGCCAACGACCGGACTGAGATCGGCATAAAAGATGTCGCCCCGTTTCACGTTCGTATCCATTTGCTTCACACTCCGCGGAAATAGTTCAGGCGCACAACGCGCCTTACCTCTATTGTCCCACGCATGGGCTGAAATTAAACAGGCATTGTCTCATTTCTTAGCCACGGAAGCTCCCGAATCATTCTATGCAGGCCCTGGCGAAAAAGCTCAGACGATGTACTGCAGGATCTCGGATGTATGACTTCCACGGTGGTAGATACGGGCAATGCGCTTGCTGATCTGGCAGAGGATCTCATAACTGATGGTCCCCTGCTGCGCAGCCAGATCCTCGCAGGGAATGAGTGTTCCGTCCGCATCATAGCCAAACAGCGTCAGAACGTCACCCACCCTTGCCTCCGGAATGTCCGTCACATCCACCATGCACATATCCATGCAGATCCGCCCGATGATCGGCGCATAGCTGCCGCGCAGATAGAATCGACCTTTTCCGGAAAGCTGTCTGGAAAGCCCGTCGGCGTAACCGATGGGCAGTACGGCCATACGGGTCGGTCGGCTGGTTCGGAAGGTGCGCCCGTAGCTGACGGGTGTTTCCGCAGGGACGTCGCGCAGTTGCGCGATCGTCGTGTGCAGGGACATCATCGGACGCAGTGCGATAGCATTTTCCAGCTCGGCCGACGGCGCGTGTCCGTAAGTGGCAATGCCGGGGCGGACCATATCCAGCGCATATTCCGGATACAGGATCGTTGCGCCGGAATTGCTGCAATGGCGGATCTCCGGCGCGATGCCTGCATCCTTCAGCGCACGCACGGTGTCGGAGAAGCGCGTGAACTGCATCTGCGTATATGCGCGGTCGTCCTCCTGCAAACTGTCCGACGCACAGAAGTGCGTGAAGATTCCCTCGATATGCAGGTGCTGCAGGTGGGAAACAGCGATCAGATCGTCAAGTGTCTTTCCGTCGCCATATGAAAAGAACCCGATGCGCGTCATGCCGCTGTCAATCTTCAGATGGATATTCAGCCGGTAATTTGTTCCTGCCAGCGCTGTGTCAAGCTCCTGTGCATAAGAAAGGGAGTGGACCTCCTGCGTGATATCCATGAACACCATATTGGGCGCGTACTCCGCCGGCGTGTACCCAAGGATCAGAATCGGAAGCCGCACATCCGACCGGCGGATCTGGATCGCCTCCTCCAGATTGGAGACGGCAAGATAGTCCGCGCCAAGCTCCTCGAGCGCATGGCTGACCGGGGCTGCGCCATGGCCATAGGCATCGGCTTTCATGACGCCGAGAAACCGGCAGTTGGACGGGATGCGCTCCCGGATGGAGCGATAGTTGAATTCCAGATTATCGAGCGAAATATCCGCCCATGTTCGCTTGAGTGTTTTCATGAGTTTCCCTTCTCATCTGATGTAAAAGTCGTGTAATTTGAAATCTCCGCACGCAGTACGGTCTGTCCGCCGCTGGAGATCTCCGCAGAAACAGGCGCCATCGGAGACGCCGTGAACCAGGTGTCGACCGTCAGCTCCTCCTCGTCATAGCCCATGCGGAAGGTCGCGCGCAGGAGCTCGTTCTCCCGGCCGGTAAATGCGATATATTCTCCGGCCCAGCTTGACGCAAGCACATAAGGCGCCGCCAGCGGCGCAAGCTTGCCCTGGGCCAAAGATCCGAGTGCGAGCTGCATACCGTCAAATGACACAAACGATGCGTCCGCATCGATCCCCGCGCAGATCCCCGCGATGGATTCCGGGCTGGTCACGCGGATGCGTGCGCCGTGATTCGGGTCGAATGTGCAGGAAAGAGAAAACTGCGAGATGCTGTCCCCAAAATCTGCAGTCACATCCAGATCAAACGCACACCCGCCCGCGCCGAGCAGTTCGGAACGAAACCGGAGAAGCTCCTGGTCCGCCGTCTGCACAGCCGTGCAGCCGGAAAGCAAAAGAAGTGTCAGCAGTGAGAACACGGTTCTTTTCAGCAAAAAGCAAGAACTCCTTTACGGAAGAAGTCGCGGAAGCTCCTGCAGCAGATCCTCTGGCAGCATTCCATACTCTCCGAGCCTGTCCGAAGCCCGGTCTGCGGCCATTCCATGCAGGAACGCACCTGCAGCCGCAGCCTCCAATGGCATGATGTGCTGGCCAAGCAAGGATACAATCATACCGGCAAGGACGTCTCCGCTCCCACCCGTCGCAAGGCCGGGATTTCCGGTAGAATTGCGGTAAACATTCATGCCGTCGGTGATGACCGTACGAAACCCCTTAAGCAGGATTATGGCATTTGTTTCCAGCGAGAGCTGCTTGGCCGCCTCGATACGGTCTCCGGAGAGATCTCCGCCCAGGCGGCGGAACTCGCCGTCATGCGGCGTGAGAATGACCGGGCAGCCGCTTCCGCGCAATATATCTGTATGTGCCTCAAGCGCGTTTATACCGTCTGCGTCCAGAACAAGCGGCACGCGGCATTCCTGCAGCAGTCCCGCGATCAGCCTGCAAATCGCTTCTGAACGTCCGAGACCAGGACCGGCCAGAACAGCGTCCATCTGCGAAAGACGCACAAGGATCGGCTCCAGCGCTTCCTCGCTCAGGCGGCCATCTGCGTCACACGGAAGCGGAAAAACGATCTCGCTGCCTGCCGCGGAAGCACAGATCGGATAGACCGAACGCGGCACACCGAGATAAACCAGCCCTGAACCCATCCGCAGCGCAGCCTTTGCTGCAAGCCTCGCCGCGCCAGTCAGTCCTTCTGATCCGCACAAAAGAAGGACCTTTCCGAAATCACCTTTATAGGAATCCCGCTTACGGATCGGCAGCAGCGAACGCACAAACGAAAGATCCGTCTGCTGCGCGATCCAGACCGGCTTTGCCATCTACGGCATCCTCCCTTCGTTTTTCATCATTATAATGCCTTTGCAGGACATAGTCAATTTTTCAGTTGCGAAAAACAGATTCTTATGTTAGAATACGCATGATATGAAAAAAGCGGAGAATGGGTTGTCCCGCGCTCCGGATCCGGCTGCAGAGAGGACGCGGCGATGGGAGCGTCTGCCGGTGGATCGCAGGGCCTTCGCCCGGGAGCTGCCTGTCTGAACAGTAGTAGGACGGGCCGTTTGGTCTGCGTTAGAGACCATGAAGTGCGCCGTCAGGCGAATTGCGGGTGGTACCGCGGAAGAAACAGTCTTTCGTCCCCTATGTGGACGGAAGGCTTTTTTATGCAATTATGCAATGATGTAATTTGACGAAAAAGGAGACCTTCGTTTATGAAAGAGCAACTCGAAAAGATCCGGCAGGAAGCGCTGGATGCGCTGGACCACGCCGGTGACGCTGCGGAGCTTGATGCGCTGCGTGTGCGTTTTCTCGGGAAAAAGGGAGAGCTGACCGGTGTTTTGAAAATGATGGGAAAGCTCTCCGCAGAAGAGCGCCCCGTCATGGGCCAGGCGGCCAACAATGTACGTGCCGCCATTGAAGAAAAGCTGGAACAGACACGCCTTGCGCTCAAGGAAAAAGCGCTGCAAGCCAGACTTGCCGCCGAAACCATTGACGTCACCATACCCGGCGAGCCCGTAAAGCTTGGCCACCGCCACCCGATGAACAAAGCACTGGACGAAGCAAAGGAGATCTTTATCTCCATGGGCTTCCAGATCCTTGAAGGGCCGGAAGTCGAGCTTGCCGACTACAATTTCACGCGCCTGAACATTGCAGAAAACCACCCCTCCCGCGACCGCAGCGACACGTTCTATATCACGGATGATGAGTCCGTCCTCCTTCGTACGCAGACGAGTCCGATGCAGATCCGCGCCATGGAGCAGATCAAGCAGCCGCCCATCCGCGTGCTGGCCCCCGGCCGCGTGTACCGCAAAGACGAAGTCGACGCAACGCACTCCCCGATGTTCCATCAGATCGAAGGCCTTGTTGTGGATAAGGGAATCACGATGGCCGATTTGAAGGGAACGCTGGAGGTCCTCATTAAAGCCATGTACGGCCAGGAATCCGTCGTACGCTTCCGCCCGCACCACTTCCCCTTCACAGAACCCAGCTGTGAGGTTGATGTTCAGTGCTTCAACTGTAAGGGCGCAGGCTGCCCGATGTGCAAGGGCGAAGGCTGGATCGAGCTTCTGGGCGCCGGTATGGTTCATCCGGATGTGCTGGCCAACTGCGGCATCGACCCTGATATTTACTCCGGCTTTGCATTCGGCATCGGTCTGGAGCGCATGGCTATGCGCCGGTTCAAAATCAACGACCTGCGCATGATCTTCGAGAACGACATCCGCTTCCTGTCGCAGTTTTAAGGAGGGTTCGACATGAATATTTCGAGAAAATGGCTCCGTGAGTTCACGGATATCACCGTTTCCGACCGAGAGTTCGACTCCGTCATGACGCTGGCCGGCCAAAAGGTCGAAACTGTCACGCGCATGGATGCGGAGATCAAAAATGTTGTTGTCGGCAGGGTCTGTTCCATTGTCCGGCACGAAAACTCCGATCACATGTGGGTCTGTCAGATCGACGACGGCAGCGGCACGCTCATTCAGGTCGTCACCGGCGCGCAGAACGTCCATGAGGGTGATCTTGTCCCGTTTGCACGGGATGATTCCTGGCTGCCCGGCGGTATCCACATTGTCAGCGGCGCACTCCGCGGTGTCCGTTCGGACGGTATGCTCTGCTCGTTCAAAGAACTGGGCCTCACGCAGAATGATCTGCCCGACGCCTTTGCAGACGGGATTTGGATCCTGAACAATGAGGAATGTGCGATCGGGCAGGACATCAACGAGGTCATCGGCAACGATGACTCCATTGTGGAATTTGAGATCACCAACAATCGCCCGGACTGCTACAGCCTCATCGGTCTTGCGCGTGAAGCAGCCGCTGCGTTCGATGTTCCGTTACATCTCCATGAGCCGGTTGTTCGGGGCGGTGCGGAAGGAAGCCTTCCGGAGCTTCTGGACGTAGAGGTCCCGGCAGAGGATCTTTGCCTTCGCTACTCCGCCCGCATGGTTCGCAATGTTCGGATCGCCCCCAGCCCCAAGTGGATGCGTCAGCGTCTGCGTGCCGCCGGCATTCGTCCGATCAACAACATCGTTGATATCACCAACTATGTCATGGTCGAATACGGCCAGCCGATGCATGCGTTCGATTACCGCTATGTGAAGGGCGGAAAGATCATCGTCCGCCGCGCAGGCGACGACAAGACGCTCACAACGCTGGACGGCGTCGTTCGCTCCCTGCAGCCCGATATGCTTGTCATCGCGGACGAAACAAAGCCTGTCGGCCTGGCTGGCATCATGGGCGGAGAAAACAGCGAGATCGTAGCAGACACGACGGATGTCGTCTTTGAATCTGCGAACTTCCTGGGAAGCTCCATCCGCCGTACCGCTCTGGCGCTCGGCATGCGCACGGAAGCGTCCGCCAAGTTTGAGAAGGATCTTGACCCGATGCTGACGATCCCTGCCGTAAACCGTGCGTGCGAGCTCGTGGAGCTGCTCGGTGCAGGCGAAGTCGTTGACGGCGTGATCGACATCATCAACCATGTCCCGCAGCCCGTTTCCATCCCTCTGGAGCCGGAAAAGCTCAACGCTCTGCTCGGCACTGACATTCCGAAAGAGGATATGATTGCATATCTGCGCCGCGAGCAGGTCCCGGTGTCAGATGATATGGTGCATGTTCCCTCATGGCGTCCCGACCTGCGCATCACGGCAGATCTGGCTGAAGAGGTCGCCCGGTATTACGGATACAACCGCATCGACAATACGCTCATGCGCGGAACGACCACCATGGGCGGTTATACCGCCGCGCAGAAGCTGGAGAATGCTGCGGGCGCAGCTGCGCGAGCCATCGGCTACAGTGAGATCATTACCTACTCCTTCGTGTCCCCCGCTGTATTCGATCTGATCCGGCTGCCGCAGGATTCTCCCCTGCGCGAAACGATCCGTCTGATCAATCCCCTTGGTGAGGATACATCGATCATGCGCACGGTCATCCTGCCCAGCATGATGGATATACTTGCACGCAACTATTCCTACAAGAACCAAAGCGTCAAGCTCTATGAGCTTGGAAAAATCTACCTTCCTCGGAAAGGACAGACGCTTCCCGACGAACCCAAGCGGCTGATTCTCGGCACCTACGGCGAGCATGAGACGTTCTTCACCATGAAGGGCGAGGTCGACACCATCCTTTCTCAGCTCAATGTTCACCCCGCCGTCTACCGTGCAGCTTCCGGAAACCCGAGCTATCACCCCGGCCGATGCGCAGAAATTGTGATTGATGGGAAGGTGCTCGGCGTGATCGGCCAGATCCATCCGCTCGTCTGCGAGAATTACGGCATTCACGACGAGGTCTATGCCGCAGAGCTTGACTTCACGGCGCTTGCCGACGCGCTGGCCCCCGAACGTGTGTTCCACAGCCTGCCGCGGTTCCCGACCGTCTCGCGCGATCTCGCGCTGGTCTGCGACGAGACCGTCACAGTCGGCACGCTGGAGGACTGCATCCGCAAAGCCGGCGGCGAGCTGCTGCGCGGTATCCGCCTGTTCGACATCTACCGCGGTCCCGGCATCGCCCCGGGAAAAAAGAGCATCGCATTCAATCTGGAACTCCGCGCCGACGACCGGACGCTGACCGATGAGGATACGACGGGTGTTGTCGCTGCCGTGCTGAAGGCGCTGAAGGAAGAGCTCTCTGTGGCGCTGCGCTGAGCCCGTGCCCGGCGCGGTTTGGGAAAATGTAACACAAATGAAATATAGATACCATTTACAAAAGACCGCAAAGGGTTTATGATAGGGACAGAAAGCTGCCAAGAAGGAGGTTCACCGAGTATGAACGACAATACGATCAAGTTTGTGGTACCGGAAGATACCGGAGAGGAAATGAAGAAGATCCTGGCTGCTGTATACAGCGCGCTGAATGAAAAAGGCTACAATCCGATCAACCAGATCGTCGGTTACCTTCTTTCGGAAGACCCCACATATATCACGAACTATCAAAATGCACGCAGTCTCATCTGCAAGATCGACCGCGATGAGCTTCTGCAGGAGCTTGTACGTCACTATCTGTTCGACTGATCAATCTTTTTCAACGCCTGCGACCCAAATGGTGCCGCAGGCGTTCTTTTCTGTTTGCTTTTTCTCCGTATATTTGCTATACTGTAAAAAACAGTTTCAGGAGGGATATTATGGCCGACGAAAAAACGATCCTGAGCTATAAGGGCCATCCGCTCATGCGCAAGGATAATCTCATTTATTACGGTTCGATGGCGGACTCGCACATCGTGATGCTTCAGATCCTGGAAACCAAGACTGTCGACGGCACACAGATCGCTTCCCGTGTCAATGTGGAATTGCAGCTGACAGATCCTTCTGTCCGGGCCCGGGACCGGATCGTCAAAAAAAGTGAAAAGGAAGGTTTTTTCACCGCACTGGATCTTGGCAGCGTTTGGCTTGCCCGCGCGCTCAAGGATGCAAAAAAGTGATCTTCTCTCCGCCCGCCGCAGGCTCGTCCTTCGGCGGGCTTTTTTCACATCCCATGTGTATAACGACCCAAAAACCGGTTACAATATCCGTGCGACTTCTTTTTCATTTTCCATTCCTCTCTTGACCGCAGAGCACTCTCTGCGGTTATTTTTTTTCGCGCTGCACATACTACGGAAAATCAATGTTTGGATGTGATCAAAACCATGATGCACGGAACACAGACGATCCTGTTTGAAAACCGTCCTGCGATTCTCTCTCATGCTGCCGTAGGCGGAAAAAAGGAGGCGGAAGGGCCTCTGCGTGCCGAGTTCGACTATCTTGGACGCGACACACGTATGGGGCAGAAAACATGGGAAAAAGCAGAAAGCAAGCTGCAGGAGCTTGCGCTCGACATCGCCAAGCGCAAGCTTGGCGTAAGCTATGAGGATGTCGATGTATTGTTTGCCGGTGATCTTTTGAACCAGTGTATCGGCTCTTCCTTTGCAGCCAGAGGCACGGCTATCCCCTTTCTTGGGCTCTACGGAGCATGCTCCACAATGGCGGAATCGCTCCTGCTTGCCGGCGCGTTTGTGAACGCCGGGTATGCAAGGCTGGCTGCTGCACTCACATCCTCGCACTTTGCCTCTGCGGAACGGCAGTACAGGTATCCCTTGGGGTACGGCGGACAGCGGACGCCCACAGCGCAGTGGACTGTGACCGGCGCTGGATGCTGTCTGGTCGGCAAGGGCGACGGGCATCCGTATCTGCGTGCGGCGACGGTCGGACGCATCTGTGACCTCGGGATCAAGGATGCCAACAACATGGGGGCGGCCATGGCCCCTGCAGCGATCTCAACGCTTCAGGCACACTTTTCCGATCTTCGGAAGGTCCCGTCTGACTATGATCTGATCGTGACAGGCGATCTCGGCGCGCTGGGCTCTCAGATCCTGATCGATCAGTTTCAGCGTGACGGCATCGATTTTCACGGAATCTACCGCGACTGCGGGCTCATGATCTTTGATACGGGACGGCAGGATGTACACGCAGGCGGCTCCGGCTGCGGCTGCGGCGCATCCGTGCTCTGCGGGCATCTGCTCAACGAGATGGAGCGCGGAACGATTCGCTCACTTTTGTTTTGCGCCACAGGAGCGCTGCTTTCTCCTGTTTCCGCCTGGCAGGGCGAGTCCATTCCGGGTGTCTGCCATGCGGTTTCGATTTCAACAATATAGGAGGCTAATACATGGAGTATCTGAAAGCTTTTGCAGTAGGCGGTCTGATTTGTGCCGTCGGTCAGCTGCTTCTTGATTTTACAAAGCTCACGCCGGCCAGGATCCTTGTCCTGTTCGTCGTGCTTGGTGTGATCCTTGGCGGAACGGGTGCATACCAGAAACTCGTGGACTTTGCCGGGGCCGGAGCAACAACGCCGATCATCGGCTTCGGATACAACCTTGCAAAGGGCGTAAAGGAAGCCGTCCGCGAGGATGGACTGCTCGGAGCGTTGTCCGGCGGTCTGAAGGCAGCAGCTGGCGGCGTGTCGGCAGCGGTCGTATTCGCTTTTTTTGCCGCACTGTTCTGCAAGCCGCGAGACAAATCCTGACGCGCCTTGATTTCAGGCCCAAACTGTGATAGTCTAATAATATCAAACAAAAACGGGGGCCGA
>CADCOJ010000228.1 GCA_902803075.1 Oscillospiraceae bacterium
GCGCCCGCCGCTCCGGCCGCCCCGCGCCCGCAGGAGGTGCGCCAGGCCGTGCAGCCCAGGCCGCAGAGGGCCGACCGCCCCGACCGCCCGGAAAAACCCGACCGTCCGGAGAAGACCGAGCAGCCCAGGCGTGAGCGCCGCGACCGCCGCGCCCCGAGGCAGGAGCGCCAGGAGCAGCCCGCCGCGCCCGCAGTGCAGAAGGAATATGCCCCCGCCGAGCCCGGCTCGGTGGAGGAGCGGATCGAGCAGTTCATCAAGGGCCTGCTGGAGCACATGGGCTCCGACGCCGTGCCCCATGCCTTCCGGACGGAGGAGGACACCTACTCCGTCGATCTGACCGGCGAGAACCTGGGCATCCTCATCGGACGCCGGGGCGAAACGCTGGACGCCATCCAGCACCTGGCCAACTACGCGGTCAACCGCGGCCAGAGCAAGCGCGTGCGCATCAGCGTGGACGCGGAGAACTACCGCCTCAAGCGCGAGCAGGCGCTGCAGCGCCTGGCTGTCAAGGTGGCCGGCAAGGTCACCCGCTATCGCCGCAGCATCACGCTCGAGCCCATGAACGCCTATGAGCGCCATGTCATCCATGCCGCCCTGCAGGACCATCCCGACGTCACCACCCTCTCCATCGGCACCGAGCCGAACCGCCGCATCGTCGTGTCCCTCAGCCGCGGCAGGGACGCCGGCCCGGCGGAGGAGGACTGAGTACCCCGCGCCGCGCAGGAAGGAGGCCCCGCCATGACCTGTGAAGCCACGCAGCCGGACGTCCGCTCCGCCGCGCAGCAGCTTGCCGCGTGCGTGGAGCATGGCCGGCCCATGCTCCGGGAGTTCCATTCCGCCGCGTATGAGGCGGCGTTCCGCGCGTGCATGCTGGAGCTGCCGCCCGTCCTGGACGCGCTGCATGAGACGAAGGCGCAGACAGACCTGCCGCAGGAGGACGTCCTGCGCGCGGCCTGCGCCGGGGCGCTCGATGTCCTTGCCCAGGGCTGGACGGCCGGCGGCCGGCGCGTTTCCGCCCGCCGCCGCATGGAGGATAAGCTCGTCATCGCGGCGCTGCTCGTCCCCGCCGTGCGCAAGCAGGCGGATCCGCTTGCCGAGCCGCTGGCGCAGGCGCTGCACGCGGTGTGGATGGAGCGGTACCCGAAGGACCCGTTCCTGCTGGGCACCTATGAGGATATTTCCGGCGGCTTCCGGCCGAAAAACCGCCTCTGCTTCATCACCACGGCCGTCTGCCGCAGCGAGGGCAAGCCCGACGACTGCCCGGAGCTCACGGCCTTCCGCCGCTACCGGGATGAATGGCTGGCCCGCCAGCCGGGCGGCCGGGAGCAGATCGCCCGCTATTACCGCGTGGCGCCCGTCCTTGTCACGCTGATCGGCCTGACCGAGGACGCGGACGCCTTCTATGCCGGGCTGCGCGGGCGCTATCTCGCGCCCTGCCTGCGCCACATCGAAGCCGGCGAGCCGGAGGCGTGCCGCGCCGTCTACACCGACATGGTGGAGACGCTCTGCGCACGCTACGGCGTCTGCTGAGCCTTGAACGAACGAACCAGGCGCCGCTTTGCGTCTGCCCGAGGGCGGACCGGAAGCGGCGCCTGCCTGTCTTTCCGCCCGTCCCCCGGCCCGCGCCGGAAACCGGCGCAGAGGCGCGTAACCGCACGAAAAGCCGCGCAGTCTGCACGGCTTTTTCACCGTTCGCCGGAGTCCCGGCGGGAAAGGAGCCTTCCATGCAAACCGACATCCGACTCATCGCCCTGGATCTGGACGGGACGCTGCTGACCTCCGACAAGCGCCTGACCGACCGGACCGTCCGCGCGCTGGCGCGCGCCGCCGGGGCCGGCGCCTGGATCGTCCCTGCAACGGGCCGGTTCTATGGCGGCATGCCCGCCTCTGTCCGGGCGCTGCCGTTCCTCCGCTATGCCATCACCATCAACGGCGCAGCCGTTTTTGACGTGGAGGCCGGGCAGGACATCGCCCGGGCGGAGATCCCCCTGGCGCATGCGCTGCGCATCCTGGAGTACCTGGACACGCTCCCCGTCATCTATGACTGCTATCTGGACAACGCCGGCTGGATGACCGCGGCGATGCAGCAGCGGGCGGCGGAGTTTTCCGCGGATCCGCACTATCTGAAGATGATCCGCGAGCTCCGCCGGCCCGTGCCGGAGCTCAAGGCGTTCCTGCGGGAACGCGGCTGCGGCGTGCAGAAGATCCAGCTCTTCACGAAGGACCGGGAGCTCCGGCTGCGGATGCTGCGGGAGCTGGAGCCGCGGTTCGGAGCGCTGGCGGTCTCAAGCTCGGTGGAAAGCAACGTGGAGATCAATGACGCCCGCGCCAACAAGGGCGAGGCGCTGCGCGCGCTGGCGGCGCACCTGGGCCTTTCCGCGGCGCAGACCATGGCTTTCGGCGACGGGCTCAACGACATCAGCATGCTCCGGGCGGCGGGCACGGGCGTGGCCATGGCCAACGCCCATCCGGAGGCGAAGGCGGCGGCGGACCAAATGACGGAAAGCTGCGACCGGGAGGGCGTGGCCGCGCTGCTGGAAAAACTTTTCTGAGCACGGGCCCTGTTTGCGCTTGCAGTTTGCCCCGGACATGTTATAATATGTCCGACCGAAAAAAGGAGGGGATGCACCGATGACGACTGCATCGGAGATCCAGAAACTGGAAGCACATTATGCGGGCTGCCGCGCGTTCCACGGCGAGCTGCACGACCACGCCAGCACCGGCGGCACCAGCGACGGCCACTGCACGCTCACCCAGTGGGCGGAGGATCTGGCAAAGCTGAAGATGGACTTCGCCGCGATCCTGGACCACAGGCAGGTGCGGCACATGTTCCTGCCGGAATGGAAGGACGGGCTGTTTATCGGCGGCACGGAGCCGGGCACGTTCATTTCCGACCTCCGCTGCGCAAGCAACGAGATGCACTACAACATGCTCTTCACCGGCCCGGAGCCGCTGATGGCGCTTTTGGAGGAGTTCCCGGAGTACGCCTTCACAGGCGGGCAGGAGGGCCATTTCATCTATCCCGAGTTCACCCGCGAACGCTTCGGACAGCTCATCGACGCCGTCCGGGCCCACGGCGGCTTTTTTGTCTATCCCCACCCGAAGCAGCTCATGCAGTCGGAGGATCCGCTGGACTACTGGTTCCGGGACGAGACGGGCATCGAGGTCATCTATATGAGCTATGATTCCCAGGACACCGTGGACAACTACGCGCTCTGGACGGCGCTGCTGGCCAGGGGCCGGCGCGTGTGGGCCTGCGCGGGCGGCGACCTGCACCGCCATCCCACCGACAGGGCCATGACCACGATCTATGCCGAGGCGCAGGCGAACAGCGCGTATCTGGCCCGGCTGCGCACAGGCGATTTCACCTGCGGCGCGGCGGGCGTGCGGATGTGCCTGGGGGAGGCAAAGACCGGCGGCCGCTGCAGCTTTGCCGGGCAGACGCTCACGGTCTGCGCCGGGGATTTCCACGACAGCCTCCTGCGCTCCGGCCATGCCTACCGGCTGGACATTCTCAATGAGCGCGGCGCCGTCTGGAGCGGGGACATCCCCTGCACCGAGCGGACCT
This sequence comes from Oscillospiraceae bacterium, assembly GCA_902803075.1. Lineage (GTDB taxonomy): Bacteria > Bacillota > Clostridia > Oscillospirales > Oscillospiraceae > CAG-170. The sequence goes on from CADCOJ010000228.1 coordinate 3,569, forward strand.
ACGTCTCGCTCCCCGCGCAGGGCGCGGCCTTCTGGCGCGCCGAGATCTGCGACACCACGGACGGCCTGCGCGTCGCCGTGGGCAACCCGATCTGGAACACGGACGCACCGTAACGATGAAAACAAAACCCTGCCGCGGAACAGCCAGTTCCGCGGCAGGGTATTTTTTGTTTCGGGGCGTCAGGCGCCGGCGGAAGCCGTGCGCACCTCTGCGCCTGTGGCGGCCAGGGCCTGCAGGGCGTCCGGATCGCTGCCGCTGTCGGTCACGATCACGGTGCCGGCGCCGAGACCGCAGATCTTCGTGAAGCCGGCGCGGCCGATCTTGCGCCGGTCGGCTGTGACCAGGACGCGCCGCGCCCGGTCGGCCATGATCCGGTCCACCATGGCCTCCTCCGCGTGGTAGGTGGTGAGGCCCTGTTCGGCGTCCACCCCGTCCACGGACAGGACGGCCCAGTCCGGCTGATAGCGCTGCAGCTGCTGCACGGCGTCGCCGCCGTAGGTGAAGCCGTATTCGGCGTTGACCTCGCCGCCCAGCAGCACCACTCGGACGGTGGGGATGCCGGCCAGCACGCCCGCCGCCGACAGGGAATTGGTCACCACGTTCAGCCTCCGGCGGCAGGTGAGCGTCCGCGCCAGCTGCAGCGTGGTGGACCCGGAGTTGAGAAAGAGCGTGGCGCCGTCGGGCAGATAGTCCAGGGCAAGATAGGCGATGGCGCGCTTTTCCGGCGCGAGCACAAGCTGCGCCTGCTCGCTGTCCGCGCTGCGCGCAGCCAGCGCCACGGCCCCGCCCTGGATGCGGCGCAGGCGCCCCTCGGCGGCAAGCGTGTCCAGGTCGGTGCGGATGGTGGCGGGGGTCGCGGACAGGCGGCGGCTCAGCTCGGCCACGCTGATCTGCCCTTCACAGGAGAGATAGTCCAGGATCCGGCTGCGCCGGATGTCGATCTTCAGCTTTCCGGTGGCCATGGACAGCCTCCTTCCGATGCTCAGCCCAGCGGCTTGTGGTTCAGCCGCTCACCGACGGCTCCGCCCGGATGGATGAGCGCGAACTGCTCGGCCTGATAGCCGGTCTCCTCGATCAGGGCGGCCTGCAGCGCATGGAAGATCATGCACAGGGCCGTGGTGCTGGTGGTGCCCTGGGCGTTCCACTTGTCGGTCTCGCGGTTGACATGCTGCTTCAGAACCACGTCCGCAGCCTGCGCCAGCGGGGATTCCAGATTTTCCGTCACCGTGATGATAGACACGCCCTTGGCCTTGCAGATCTCAACGATGGGCAGCAGCTCCTTCGTCTTGCCGCCCCGGGAGGCAAAGACCATCACGTCGCCCTTCTGCAAAAAGCCCGTGGCGCCGTGGACGGCCTCCGCCGGGGAGATGAAGCGCGCCGGACGCTCGATGCAGCACATGAGATGGGCAAAGTGCTGGCAGATGATGCCGGAGTGGCCGCAGCCCGCCGCGCCGATGCGCGGAGCGGCTGCCAGCAGCTCCACCGCGCGCGAAAAGCTCGCGTCGTCAAAATAGTCCTTCATTTCCGTGATGCACTGCGCCTCGATGTCATAAGCCGCGCGCGCAGCGTCCAGAGATGCCTGTTTCATGAAGATCCCTCCTGGCGTATATTCTGCCTTTCACTATAACACAAATCATATTTTTCATCAACAAAAATATCATTTGTTTTTGCCGCAATCCTGCACGGATTTTCGGCCTGTTTTTTATCGAACCTGTCAAAAATAAAAAACATGATTGACGCATCCGTGCGGCGGTGCTATCATAAAAGCAACGTTGATACTGGAGGGGCTTGTATGAACAAAACCTGCACCATCCGTGCGCCGTTCTTTGAGATCGGCCCGAAATCGTATCTCTACGGTCAGGACGTCATCGACCTGGCCATTGCCGCCGACGCCGCGTCGGAAAAATACGGCGTCGACATCATCTTCACCACCCCCGTGGTGGAGATCGCCCGCGTCAAGGCCGCCACGAAGCATATCCACGTCTTTGCTCCGCACATGGACCCGCTGCGTCCCGGCCGGGGCCTGGCCGACACGCTGCCCGAGTCGCTGGTGGCGGCCGGTGCGGAGGGCGTCATGCTCAACCATGTGGAAAAGCAGCTGACGCTGTCCGTCCTGCGGCAGACCATCCAGCGCGCCGATGAGGTGGGCCTGACCACCATCGTCTGCGCCGATTCCTGCACCGAGGCCGCCATGATCGCCAGGCTGAAGCCGAACATCATCGTGGCCGAGCCCTCCGAGCTCATCGGCACGGGCGTGAGCTGCGGGCCGGAGTATGTGGAGGCCGCCACCCGCGCCGTCAAGGACGTGGACCCCGAGATCCTTGTGCTCACGGCCGCCGGCATTTCCAACGGCCAGGACGTCTACAACACCATCATCGCCGGCGCGGACGCCACAGGCTCCTCCTCTGGCGTTGCGAAGGCTCCCGACCGCGCCGCCATGGTGGACGAAATGATCGCCGCCGTGCGCCGCGCCTGGGATGAGCGCCACGCAAGCAAGTGAACCGAAGAAATCAATAACTGGAGGTAACACAATGGAATTCAAAGTCTATCAGAAGGAACTTGAGCTGCAGTCCCGCGGCTGGATCCCCACCTTCCACGATGTCTCCCGCGAGGTCATCGAGGTCGTCAAGGAGTCCGGCATCAAGAACGGCACCGTCTGCATCGCGTCCCACCACACCACCTGCTCCGTCATGATCCAGGAATGCTCCCACGACATCGACTCCTTCGACCTGGAGTTCCTGCAGCACGACCTGCTGGACATCATGCGCAAGATGATCCCCGACTTTGCCGAGGAGCATCAGTACCGCCATCCCGGCCCCATCCATTCCCAGTTCGGCCGCTATGTCGATGAGCCGGGCGATTTCACCTCCATGAACACCGACGGCCACCTGCGCTCGGTCTTCTTCGGCCGCAGCGAGACCATGACCATCAAGGACGGCGAGCTGGACGGCGGTGAGTTCGCACACA
>CADCOJ010000229.1 GCA_902803075.1 Oscillospiraceae bacterium
CGGCCGACCTTCCCGATAAAGGCCGTTTTTCGTCCGAGCTTTGAGAGCATCGCCAGCACATTGCAGGGCGCGCCGCCGGGATTGGCTTCCAGCAGCGGATTGCCCTGTTCGCTCAGTCCGTTATCGGTAAAATCAATCAGAAGCTCCCCGAGAGAAGTTACATCGATCGTCTTCATATCACGCTTCTCCCAGATCAAGTTCATATTTGACCACATCGATCTCGACCTCACCGATGGCGTGGAAGGAGATGCCCTGCGCGGCCTGGTCCGTCATGATCACGGCGGACATCACCTGTTCTCCGTCGTTGAGGAAGGCTTCGATGCTGTTGCGGTCCAGGATCACGCGCATCGTGAGCTCGCCGTTCGCGTTCGGTACCAGGCAGCGGCGCTGGTGGATAATGGCACGCCGGGAGCCGGAGCACTTTCGGTCGATCTTCACGATGCGCTCATGCGGCCGAAAGCTCAGGCTGCTGCGGAACGATTCATTCTGCGCAAACCGCAGGGAGAATTTCTGAAACAGTTTTTCCGGGTCCTTCGGTCGAACCGTGACGAACAGCTCGGCGCAGCGCCCCTCGATGCCGCGGAGCACGGTGTTGTCCCCAACGGAGATGTTTTTGTATTCCACGCGGCTGCGGCGGTATTGCTCCAGCTCCCGCAGCGGCCGCTGATACAGCCGCCCGTTTCGGAGGAAGATCTCCCGGGGCAGTGTCATCTGGCCGTACCAGACCTGGTCCTTGCGGCCGTTCTGACAGGCGTCCCAGTTCTGCAGCCAGCCGATCATCACCCGCCGGCCGTCCGGCGTCAGAAGGGTCTGCGCCGCATAAAAGTCGATCCCGTAGTCGACAGACTGATGCTGCGTATAGGCGAAATGCCGTCCGCTGCCGTCGGTGTCTCCGATCAGACAGACCGTGCCGTTGCCGTTATGGTATTCGAAGCCGTCCGGCAGCATGAACTGGGGGCTGACAAGCAGGATCTTGCGGCCGTCCAGCTCGAAGAAATCCGGGCACTCCCACATGAGGCCAAAGCGGCCGTCGTTTTCGATAAACACACTTTCAAACCGCCAGGAAAGAGCGTCGTCACTGCGGTAGAGCAGCAGCCGCCCCTTTTGCTCCTGATCGCAGGCGCCGACGATGCATCGGTAAGTGCCGTCCTTTTCGCGCCAGATCTTGGGATCGCGGAAATTGAAGGGGCTCAGGCCTTCGGGCAGCGTGTCGCCGCTGATTACGGGATTATGCCCGACTTTTTCATAATTCAGCCCGTCGCCCAGAGCAAGGCATTGGACCTGAAGCGCTTCCTCGCTGCTGCGGTTGAGCTTTCGAATGCCGGTGTACATCAAAAGCTGCTTCCCGTCGGGCAGCTCAATGGCGCTGCCGGACCAGCAGCCGTCCGCGTCGTACGGCTCGTCGGGAGCGAGTGCGGCCGGCAGATAACGCCAGTGCAGCAGATCGGAGCTCACAGCATGGCCCCAGTGCATATCGTCCCACTCGGTTTTGTATGGATTGTATTGATAAAAGAGATGATACTCCCCTTGATAATAGGAGAAGCCGTTCGGGTCGTTCATCCAGCCCACACAGGGCGTCAGAGGGAACTGCGGGCGGGCGTCCTTCGGAATACGCAGCAGCGCGTCCTCCTCATAGGCGCGGGCAAAGAGCAGTCTCTGCTTCATAGATTCATCCTCGTTTTTCAAAGTATCGTTCGTTTCAGGAACGCATGTGCGAGCGAAATGGGCGGTTCACGGTGCTTCCGCGCATTGCTGCGCCGTTTCAGGAACCGCTCTGCCGATCGATCGCGTCCTGCTCGGCCTCCTTCTCCAGATCCTCCGGCTGCATATGCAGGCGGAAGACCTGCTCCAGACTGTAGGAACAGACCCAGCAGACGGCCGCCGGGACGAACAGCACCATGAACGGCACCATCAGGCAGACGGCCAGTCCCAGCAGGATCGGCAGCATGACGCCAAGCGCCTTGATGGGGTGCAGGCGCAGCAGTAAGAGGCCGAAGCGCAGGTCGTCCCGGACCGTACCGTTGAAGCGGGCGGAATAGGCGGCCACATAGGCCGTCCAGGTAAGCGCGACCGCCTCCAGGAAGAGCGCCGCCCAATACAGCCTGCCCATGGCGCCGCCGGAGAGCCGGATGGTGCGGAAGACCGCCGCGTCGAGCGCAAGGAGCGCCAGAATCAAAAGCTCGATCAGCCAGGCGAGCGTGGAACGCCTGAAGTTTTCACGAAAGGCTTTCCAATAGTTTTTCCAGATGCCGGCCTCATTGCGGCGC
>CADCOJ010000230.1 GCA_902803075.1 Oscillospiraceae bacterium
AAACGCGGCAGGAGCTTCCGTCCCACGCGCATGGCGCCCGCCGGGCAGAACTCCTGGCAGCAGAAGCAGCGGATGCACCGGCTGCGGCAGATGACCGGGCGGCCGTTTTTCATGGTGATGGCCTTTGCCGGGCAGATGTTCGCGCATGCCGCGCAGCCCACGCATGCGGATCTGCGCAGCGCCGGGCGCGGCGTCAGCACGCCGCCCACGATGCCGTCCAGCGCCCTGCCCGCCGGGCCGCTGCCTGCCAGATGGAAGTGCATCCGCCGCTGCGCGGGCGCCGTCCGGAAGCCCGGCACGCGCAGCGTCCGCGCCTCTCCGGCAAGCTGCAGCGCCGACGCCTCCGCCGGGCAGAGCCCGCGGCGCACGGCTGCGGCAAGCGTGGGCACATCCTGCGCGCGCAGGCCGATGAGCGCGGCGCACGCCAGATCCAGCGCGTGCGCGCTCCGGGCGGCGGCAATGCAGCCGATGTGGCGTGGCGTGCCCTGCGTGGGGCCGTTGCCCTCCATCCCCACCACCGCGTCGCAGATGCACAGGCTTGGCCGGCAGTATTCGCACAGATCCACCAGTACGTCGGCAAAGTCCTCCGCGCGGGGATAGCGGTAATGATACTCCGGCTTGATGGTCCCGGGGATCACGCCGAAGAAATTCTTGACGGCGTTCGTCATGCCCATCATGCCGTGCGATTTGAGCTTGCTCACGCCGATCACGGCGTCGGCCCGGCCCAGCCAGGCCGTAAAGGGGAAATGCCTCGCCTGCACAGCCCCGGGATGGTCCGCCTCGGTCCGGGTGACGTCCTCATTGAGCTGCGCCCCCAGCGCCTCGGCCTGCCGCATGCCGCACAGGTCATAGACGCGGCGCAGATGCGCCGGCGTGTACAGCCCGCCCGGGCTGTCCCCGATCACCACGTTCGCCCCGCGCGCCCGGAGCATCCGCACGAGCGCGCAGACGAGCTCCGGATGGACCGTCGCGGCGCGCTCCGGCTGCATGGCCGAGACCAGATTGACCTTCAGCGCCACCGTCATCCCCGGCCGGACGAAGGAAAGCCCGCCCGTCAGCTCCAGAGCCTGCTCCAGCGCGCTGCGCACCTGCTGCTCCCCATATCCGCCGCACGGCACAAGCGCAGCATCACAGCCCATGCGCATCCCTCCTCCTTGTTCATGCGTCCCAGTCTACCACATCCCGCCCTCCGGCGCAACGGTGCAAAAAAGTCAGGCGGGGGATCCTCTCCCCCGCCTGTTTGACGGTACCGGCTCAGCCGTACCCGTAGTTCACCAGCTCCCAGCCTCCGCTCTGCCGCCTGGCAAGCGTCCAGCTCCAGGTATATTCCGTGTTGGGCGTCCATGCGCCGCCACCCCTGACCGGCGAGCGGAAGGAGGAGTCCAGCACCAGGCAGGCCGTATAGCCCGCGCCGCTGTCCAGCCGCTCCAGCTCCGCCAGGCTCCGTTCGTCCCCGGCATAGCGCAGGCTGTGGAGCCGGCAGCCCTTGAACGATGCGATCCGGTTGGCGACCACCGCGGCCGCCGCATCCATGTCGGATCTTGTGTAGAGCTCGGACGCGCCGTAATCCATGGCATAAAGGCTGAGCTTCGCGCAGGCGCAGAGCGTCAGCGCAAGGCAGGCCGCAAGGCAGAGCGCGGCCGCCGCACGAATGGTCCGTTTCATGCAGGTTCCTCCTGTTGGAATGCGTTGTCCGGCGCGCACGGGAAGCGCAGCGTCGCCTTGAACAGATCCCCGTCGATCTCCAGGCGGAACTGGCCGCCCTGCAGCTCGGTGAGGCTCTGGGCGATGGAGAGCCCGAGGCCGCTGCCCTCGGAGTGGCGCGAGCGGTCGCCGCGCACAAAGCGCGCCATCAGCTCGTCCGCCGGGATGTCCAGCTCATAGCGGGACACGTTCTTGAAGCGCATGACCGCCTGGCCGTCCTCCACGGCGCTTTCAAAATAGACGCGCGTGCCCGGCTGGGCGTATTTGCAGATGTTGCTGAGCAGATTGTCGATCACGCGGCCGAGATGGCGCTCGTCGGCCATGATCTGCGGGCGCGACGGATCCGGCTTGAACACCGTTTCCAGCTGCGCCCCGTCCAGCCGGTCCACATACTCCCCTGCGATCTGGCTGATGAGGACGTTGACGTCGATGCGGGTTGGATGGATCGTGACCGCCCCGGCGGAAGCGCGCGAGGCCTCCACAAGATCCTCGGTCAGCTTCCGCAGCCGGTCGGACTGCCGGTCCAGCACGGCGACATATTCGCGCGCCTTCTCAGGCTGGATGTCCTCCTTTTTCAGCAGGTCCACATAGTTGACAATGGACGTCAGCGGCGTTTTGATGTCGTGGGAGACGTTGGTGATGAGCTCGGTCTTCATGCGCTCGGCGCGCATCTGCTCCTCCACGGCCCGGTGCATGCCGAGCTGGATGCTGCTGAGATTTTCCCCGTGGCGGTACAGGTGCGGCAGCCACCGGGGCACGGGCCGGATGGCCTCGGCCGTGCCGCCCTCGGCAATGGCCCTTCCGAGCGCCTGCAGGCGCTTCAGCGCGCCCGTGATATACAGCAGCACGACGCCCGCCAGGAAGCGCGTCACCAGGAACCAGCCGATAAAGCCGTCCGCGTCCCAGTGCGTGGCCGCCCAGGCGATCAGATCCGCCAGGGACGCCGCGCCGAACAGCAGCGCCGTCTTCCACACCAGGCCCAGGTTGGACAGACCGCGGCCGATCCAGCTGAGAAGCTTCCAGATCACCGTGTTCCGGAACAGGCCCGGCGCCTTCGCCCGGGCGGCAAAGGAGAGCACGAACGGCAGGACGAACGCGGCCAGCAGCGTCACGCCGAAGGAGACGATGAACCAGTCCAAGCCGTCGAACACCCCGAACACGAGCCACGACCAGAACACACACAGAAGAACGGTCCATGCAGCCAGCAGATCCAGCGGGATGCGGTGCAGCCAGCACAGCCAGATCCCATCCACGCCCTCCTTGTGTCCCATGGAGCACAGCAGGCAGATGAACGAAGCCAGCGCGGCCAGGACGCTGAGCACTGTCAGGAGCACCAGCAGTCCCCGGTGCATGATCCACCAGATGCCGATGGTCCCCAGCGTCCGGCTGAGCCCGTTCGTGTCCATCTGCTGCTCCAGCGCTCCGATCATCTCCGCCGCCCGCCCGACGAAGGCGTCATCCGCAACCAGCGCGGCCACGACGGCCAGGCCGGCCGACGCAAACAGCAGCGCAGTCAGGAACAGGACGATCAGCACGCACTTGAACCAGAACTTTGACAGGAGATTATTCATGCCGATCCCTCCATTTTGTAGCCTTTGCCCCAGACGACACGGATATAGCGCGGCTGCGCCGGGTTGAGCTCGATCTTCTCACGCAGGTGACGGATGTGCACGGCCAGCGTGTTGTCGGCATTGAGGGGCATATCGTTCCAGACCGACGCATAGATCTCTCCGGGGGAGAAGACCTTGCCCGGATGCTGCATGAAAAACAGCAGGATGTCATATTCCTTCGGCGTCAGCGCCACGGGCTCGCCGTCAAGGGTGACGAGCTTCGCGTCGTTGTCCAGCCGGATACCGCCGATGGTCAGCACGGACGGCGTCTGCACGGCGGCCCCCAGCTGGAAATACCGCCGCAGCTGCGATTTGACCCGCGCCAGCAGCTCCACGGGGTTGAAGGGCTTGGTGACATAGTCGTCGGCGCCCACGCCGAGCCCCAGCACCTTGTCGGAGTCCTCCGACTTGGCCGTCAGCAGGATCACCGGGATGTTGGAGAACTTCCGCAGCTCCGCCATGGTCTGGATGCCGTCGAGCCCGGGCATCATCACGTCCAGCAGCACCAGCTGCACCCCGGCCGTCCGCGCCAGCTCCAGCGCCTCGCGTCCGTTGGACGCGCTCACCACCTCGTAGCCGTCGGATTCCAGATAGATCCGCAGCGCCGAGACGATATCCGCTTCGTCGTCACATACAAGGATGCGGTACATACGCTTCACCTCTTTCGCCTATATCATACGGGATATCCTGCGAACAAACAAGCGCAGAAGCGATTAAGATTTTGTGAAGATGCTTCCGTTTGCCTTCTGCGCGGAACTGTGGTATATTGATCAAAACGAACCATGACAGGAGGGGTTTCTCATGAACGTACTGCTGCTCAACGGCAGCCCGAACCAGCACGGCTGCACCGACCGCGCGCTGCAGGAGATCGCGCGGACGCTCCGCGCGGACGGGATCGAATCGGAGATCTTCTGGATCGGCCGCCAGCCCGTCGGCGGGTGCATCGGCTGCCAGGGCTGCGCAAAGACCGGCCGCTGCGTTTTCGGCGGCGTGGTCAACGAATTTGTGGAAAAGGCCGCGCAGGCCGACGGCTTCGTGTTCGGCTCGCCCGTGCACTATGCGGCGGCCTCCGGCAACGTCACGTCGCTGCTGGACCGTGCGTTTTACAGCGCCGGCGCGGAGGTCTTCCGGCGCAAGCCCTGCGCGGTGATCGTGAGCGCGCGCCGCGGCGGCACCACCGCAGCCTACGAACAGCTCATCAAGTATCCCGGCATCACCGAAATGCCCATCGTCTCCTCCAGCTACTGGAACATGGTCCACGGCAAGACCCCCGCGGAGGTGGAGCAGGACGGGGAGGGCCTGCGCACCATGCGCGTGCTCGGGCACAACATGGCCTGGATGCTCCGCTGCATCGCCGCCGCCCGCGCCGCGGGCGTCCCGGAGCCTGCGGAGGAGCCCGGCGTCCGGACGAATTTCATCCGCTGAAGAACCCCGCAAAAGGGCCCGCTGCATCATGCAGCGGGCCCTTTCGTTGTCTGTTATTCCTCTGTATCCGCCGCCATGGCGTGCAGCGCCTTATACAGCAGCGCATAAAGCTGTGCGCCTTCCCCGGCGCTCAGACCCAGGCAGCCCGCCATGCACTGCGGGACCGTGCTTGCGGCCTCCTGCAGCCGCATCCCCTCCGGCGTGACGGAGACGGTGAGCACGCGCTCATCGTGCGTGTCGCGCCGGCGCGTGACATAGCCCTTCTGCTCCAGCTTTTTCAGCAGCGGCGTGAGCGTCCCGGAGTCGAGATACAGCAGCTCCCCCAGCCGGCCCGCCTGGATCTGCCCGTGCTCCCACAGCACCATCATCGTGATGTACTGCGTGTAGGTCAGCCCGAGCGGATCAAGAAACGGCTTATAGCGCCGGACAAGCTCCTTGGAGCATGCGTAGAGCGGGAAGCAAACCTGGCTTTTCAGCCGGAGCGCCTCATACGGATCAGACATACCGCATCCCTGCCCTTACTTGTTTTTGCCGCTCTCGATGAACGAGACGAGCTTCGGCTTCGGCATGAAGCCCAGCGAGCGGTCCACCGGACGGCCGTTTTTCAGAAGCAGCAGCGTAGGGATGCTCTGGATGCCGTACTGCACGGCAAGCTCCATGTTTTCATCCGTGTCCACCTGGAAGAAGGCAACGTCCGGCATCTGCGCGGCGACCTCCTCCAGGACGGGGGCGAGCATCTGGCACGGGCCGCACCAGACGGCAGAAAAATCGACGACGGCGTATGCGCTCTCAAGCGCCTTGTGCAGATCATTGTTCTGGATCTTTTCGATCATGGCTCATTTCTCCTTTTTTTCCTGCAGCTCCCGGAGCCACGCGACGGCAGAAAGCGCCGCGACGTTGCCCTGGCCGGCTGCTTTGATATACTGATACGGTTTCCCGGTGATGTCGCCGCAGGCGAACAGGCCGGGCAGATTGGTGCGCATCTCCAGATCGACGGCAACATGGCCGTCCGTCAGCTCCAGGCCCGGCACCAGCCGGTCCGGCGCCACGGAGTCGCGCAGGACGAACACGCCGTCGGCCTCGCACAGGCCCCCGGCCGTCCGCACGCCGCGCACGGTCGTCTCCCCTTCGATGGCCTCCGGCTTTTCGCGGAGGATGCGGAGGTTGTCCCTTTCCTGCGGTTCGGTCTTCCCCAGCGGGAAAAACAGCACCTGCTGGACGATCTCGGAGAGGAATTCCGCCTCGGCGGCGGCCTCGTCGCTGTAGCCCAGCACGGCGACGGTCTTTCCGCGGTAGAGCCGTGCGTCGCAGGTGGCGCAGTAGCTCACGCCGCGGCCCAGCAGCGGCAGCTCGCCGGGCAGCGTCTTTCCGGCAGCCAGTCCGCTGGCAAGGATCACGCTGCTGGCCTCCAGGATGTCCTCCCCGGCCTGGATCATGAAATACTCGCCCATCGCATAGACCGACGCCACGCGCTTTTCGGTGATCCCGATGCCGAGCCCCGCAAGCTGGTCGCGCAGCGCCTGCGCAAAGTCTGCGCCGGAGATCTGCGGAAGGCCGGGATAATTGTCGATGCGGTGCGCCCGGGAGAGCTTGTCGCTGAGATTGCGGCTGCCCAGCAGCACGATGTTTTTGTTGCGCACCCTGGCGGTGATGGCGGCGGAGATGCCGCCCGGGCCGGTGCCGATGATCGCAATGTCGTAGCGTGCCATAAGGCCCTCCCGTTCTTTACAGCGCCGCCTCGACCTGACGCTCGACCTGCTTCATGTCGAACGTGGGCTCGAAGCGAGCCAGCACCTCGCCGCTGCGGCTGACCAGGAACTTGGTGAAGTTCCACTTGATGTCGGGGTTCTCCTTGTAATTCTTGTCCTGCTTCCGGAGCATGACGCCCATGGCGATCGCCGTCGGGCCCTTGCCGAAGCCCTCGAAACCCTTCTGGCTCTTGAGATAGCCGTAAAGCGGCAGCGCGTTCTCGCCGTTGACGTCGGATTTCTTCATCTGCGGGAACTGCGTGTTGTAGTGCAGCGTGCAGAACGCATGGATCTGCTCGTCGGTGCCGGGCGTCTGGCCGGCAAACTGGTTGCAGGGGATGTCAAGGATCTCCAGCCCGCGGTCGTGGTATTTTTCGTACATGGCCTCGAGCTCCTTATACTGCGGAGTGAAGCCGCAGCCCGTGGCGGTGTTGACGATGAGAAGGACCTTCCCCTCAAACTGACGCAGCGAGACCTCTTCGCCCTTCGGATTCAGAACGGAATATTCATAGATGGACATGTTCGGATCCTCCTTGGTTTTTCAAAATTAAATTGCGTAAAATCTTTTTATGTTTTGATTGTACACAATCTTTTTCTGTTTGTCAAGCCTCTTTTTGAAAGTATGCCCCGGAGTGCCGGACAATATTTCTCCGGGGGCGCTTTCCCCTGCTTCCTGTGCGTTTGCCGCCCATTCTATATCTGGTCCTGAAATAATTTTTGAAATTGAGTCTTTTGATATGTTCAGATTGGAGTAAAATAGGGACAATCTATCAAGGGGGTGCTCACATGCGTCGGACGACAACATTCCGCATCACATTCTGCGCGGTTTTTGCAGCGCTGTGCTGCGCAGCGACGATGGCTGTGCGGATCCCGACGCCCGCCGGCTATACAAATCTCGGCGAAGGCGTCGTGCTGCTGAGCGGATTTCTTCTCGGCCCGCAGTACGGCGCGCTGGCCGCGGCGGCCGGCAGCGCGCTGGCGGACCTTCTGGCCGGATACGGCTACTATGTGCCCGGCACGTTCCTCATCAAGGGCGGCACGGCGCTGCTCGCGGCCTGGATGCTGCGCGCAGCCGGGGCCTCCGGCGGGCGCACGCTGCTGCGGACGATGCTGTGCGCGCTGCCCGCGGAGCTCTGGATGGTGGCCGGGTATTTCGGATACAAGGCGCTGATCCTGCGTAAGGGGCTTGCCGCGGCGGCGAGCATCCCGAACAATCTTGTGCAGGCTCTGACCGGCGTCGTGCTTGCGTCGCTCCTTTACAGGGCGCTTCTGCGCGTGCCGGAGGCGGAACGATTTTTCCGGAAAGGCGGGTTCTATCATGTATGAAACACTGACAAATGAAGCGCGGCAGGCCGTCACGGAGCTTCTGGACGCGGCGGGGCTCCGGCCGGGAAAGCTGCTGGTGATCGGCTGCTCCTCCAGCGAGATGGTCGGCCGGCGCATCGGCAAGGGCTCCAGCCTTGAGGCCGCGCAGGCGGCCTTTGCGGGCATCTGGCCGGTGGTGCAGGCCCGGGGCGTGGAGCTGGCGGTGCAGTGCTGCGAGCATCTCAACCGTGCGCTCGTGGTGGAGCGCGCCGTGGCCGAGGCCCGCGGCTATGAGATCGTCAACGCCATCCCGCAGCCGCACGCGGGCGGTTCCTTTGCGGTGACGGCCTGGGCGCACTTCCGCGACCCGGTGCTCGTGGAGGCCGTCTGCGCCGACGCCGGGCTGGACATTGGCGGCACGCTCATCGGCATGCACCTGCGGCGCGTGGCGGTGCCGGTGCGGCTGTCCGTCGACCGGATCGGCGAGGCGCGCATCCTCTGCGCGCGCACGCGCCCGAAATACATCGGCGGCCAGCGCGCGGTCTATCAGGAGCTGTGACGCAGCCGGTCAGCAAGCCGGAGCAGGATGCCGGATAAAACAGCAAAACGGCATGGCTTTCGCCATGCCGTTTTCTTTTGATACGGTCCGGAGCCGGTTATGCGTCCTCAGGGTCCGGCAGGTCGACGATCGTCGCCTCCCGGCCGAGCGCCGGAAGGATCTTTTCAAACAGATCCGCCGTGCGGAATTTCAGCGTGGAGGTATTGATGCACGGGTGGCAGCAGAGCTGCTCCGCCTGCGCCACGGGCCGGTCGATGACGAGCCGGACGCGGCGGTCGCGGTCGTTCATCAGTCCCAGCACGCTCACAGAGCCCGGCGTGATATCCAGCAGCGCCTGCATCTGCTCCGCGCCGGCGAACGACAGCCGGCTGACGCCCAGCAGCTTCGACAGATCCTTTGTTTTGAACACCTTGTCCCCGTCCAGCAGGAGCAGATAAAAATCCGTCTGCTGCCGGTTGCACAGAAACAGGTTCTTGCAGATCCGTCCGCCCAGCACCTGCTCCACGGCCAGGCAGGCCTCAATGGTGTCGGCATGGTCGTGGTCGGCGCGGTCATACCGGACGCCGAGCCGGTCCAGCAACTCATAGCACCGCTGCTCCTTCGGCAGCCGGGCGGCAAGATCCTCCGGGCGGCCCGCATGGAGCACAGGGTCGACATACATAGGCTTATCCGACGCGGATGGAGAGATCCTCCGCGCTGACTCCTTTCACATAGGGATTGCACAGCTCGTTGACCATTTCCGCAACGCCCCGGGGGTCGAGCACATAGTAGGACCCGCTGGCCGCACCCGTGAGATATTCGGCCCGGCCGGGCAGCGTGGCGCTGGAGATGGAGGAGCGGTCGCAAAGCAGGCAGCTCTCCGCCAGCCAAAGCAGATTCCCGCGGGACAGATCCGTGTTCGTGCCGTTCTGCAGCAGCTCCATCACGTCCGGCAGGTGGATCAGCCCCTTCAGGCTCACCCACTGGTCCACGGCCGCGGCGATCAGCGCGCGCTGCACCTGGATGCGGCCCAGATCCGCATCGGCATAGCCGGAGCGGAAGCGCAGCACCTGCAGCGCCTGCGCACCCGTCAGGTGCTGCACGCCCGGCTGCAGGTCGATGACGAGCCCCTGGGACGGGTCGGAATACGCCATGCGCACAGGCACGTCAAAGGTGACGCCGCCCATCTGGTCGATGACAGACTCCACGGAGCGCAGGTCCGCAAGGAGATAGCCGTCCGGCCGGAAGCCGACGATCTCCGTCACGCGCGTCATGAGCTCCTCGATCCCGCGTTCGCCGCCGGAGGCCCAGCCATAGGCGGAATTGAGCTTCGGCACGGTGTATTCGCAGAAGATGAGCGTATCGCGCGGGATGGAGACAAGGCTGATCTGCCGGCTGCCGCGGTCCACGCGCACAAGGAGCATCGTGTCCGTCCGGTAGCCGCCCTCGTCGGTGCCGGCCACAAGAATGGTGGTGCAGCCGCTCCTGCGCTCCTGCCCGGAGGGGCCCTTCGGCATCTTTGCCACAAAGAAATGGAGGACGCCCGCCGCAAGCACAATGAGCACCAGCACGGCCAGCAGCACCCGGCCGAAGCCGCCGCGCCGCTTCGGCGGCTCGGACTGCTCCTGCCGGTGCTTGACGGGCTCCTGCCCGAGTCCCTGCTGATAGAGCCATTCGGCATATTCCGCCGCCGTCCTGCGGGGGCGGTTTTTCTTTTTCCCGGCGTCCATCTGGCGCATCCGCGCCAGATCCTCCCGCTCCAGCTCCTGCCGCTGCCTGGCGCGGGCCAGACGCTCCTGCTCGCGCATGCGGCGGTATTCATCGCGGCGCCGGCGCTGATAGGCGATCTTCGACTGCTCGTAGAAGGTCAGCGGCGGCGCGGGGTCCGGCTCGGGCGCGGGCGGGACGTCATCCGCCGGGTGCTCCGGCCCGGCAGGCTCCTGCGCCTCCGGTTCGCCGGGCTCCGCCTCCGCGGCGCCGTCAAGCAGGCTTTTGACGTCCTCAATCAGCGCGTCAACGTCCCGGTCGAACGGCTGTTCGTTCGGAAGATCCTGATCGGTCGGCATCGAAAGCCCCCTTCCGGCATGATATATCCGCAGATGCGGAAATTCTGTTTGTATATTGTATCATATTACACAAAAAAAGTAAATCAGACTCGAAAAAAAGTCTCCATGTATGCGTCCGCCCGTCCGGATGCAGAACGCCGTCCGGCTGCACCATGCAGCCGGACGGCGGGGATGATCCCGGATCAGAGGATGGGGATGCGGATCTTCAGGTCGCTCGTGGGATATGCGGAGCAGGCATGGAAGTAGCCGAAGTCCTTGTCCGCGGCGCGGCGGCCGTCGTTTTCCGGGCAGACATAGACGGTGCCGGAGAGCAGCTTCGAGCGGCAGAAGCCGCACTCACCGCTGCGGCAGCCGGTCTCCACCGGGATGCGCGCGCGCTCCAGCGCCACGGCCACAGACTCCGTGGCCTTTGCGTCGATGACGTCCTCATGGATGCCGCGCACAACGGTGATGCGGAAGGTCCGGTCCTTCAGCTCCTGGGGATAGCCGGGGAAGGCGGTGATGTCCTTGGCCTGGCCGAACACCTCGAAGCGCTCGCGGCGTCTGGGGACATTCAGCTTTGCCAGCTCCCCGTGGACAAAGCGGTACATGACCTGCGGGCCGCAGACGAAGTACGTCGTATCCTCGGCGGAGTATTTTCTGATGAGCTCCGCGCTGAGGAAGCCGCGCTCGCCCTGCCAGGACGGCTCGTCGCCGGAGATGACATGGACGACATGCACCCTGTCGCAGGCAGAGGCGTCCAGCTGGTCCTTGAGGATGATATCGTCGGAGGAGACGGAGCCATAGAGGATGGTCAGGTCCATATCGAGCCGGCCGAGACTGATCTCGCGCGCCATGGAGGCAAAGGGCGTGATGCCGGTGCCGCCGGCAAGGGCAACGACATGCTTTGCGTCGCGCAGCGGCTCATAATAGAACTGGCCGCAGCCGACCATGGCCATGAACGTGTCGCCGACCTTTGCTTCGCTGCATAGATAGTCGCACACGAAGCCGTTGCCTCTGGAGCGGCGCGTGGTGATCTCCACGAATGAGTGCGCGCCGCAGGTATCCGCCGGAGCGGAGGAGATGGAGAACGGGCGCGAGACGAGGCTCCCGCCGATATCCAGGTCGAGCACCAGATACTGTCCCGCCTGGAACAGCGGCAGGCGCCGGCCGTCGGCCGCCTCAAAGCGGAGCGTTTTGGCCGTTTTGGAGGCGTCGCGGATGTCGGTCACGCGCAGGAGGAGCTTGCCGGGATGGAGCTGACGGGCCACGTCCCCGATGGGGTCGCTGCGCACGGGCTGGGCGGAGGCCTGCTCAAACGCGGCCAGACGCGCCTTCGTGACGCGGGATGCGCCGGTGACGTCCTTCAGAAACCCTTTGACTTTCATTTGCCCGCCTCCTTCGCCATCGTGTCAAGCACGTTTTTGGCCGCCTTGCGGCCGTTGGTCACGGCGGGGCCCATGCCGTCGCCGCTGATCTGGTGCGCGCCGGAGAATTCCAGATGGTCGATGAAGTGCTCGGCCCCGGCGGTCTGCAGGCGCGCGATGATGTGGTCGTCCATCGTGTGGGCATAGCCGTAGATGCAGCCGTTCCACATGCCTGTGTAGTGCGCGATGGTCATGGGCGTTTCGATGACGCATTCAAGCACATGGTCCAGCAGGTTCACGCCGAGATAGGCGCTCATGTAGTCGATGAGCTGCCTGGCCACCTCGTGCTTCACGCGGTCATAGTCGTCCATGGTGACGGTCTTCCAGCCGTCCACCCGCGGCAGCGTGGTGATGGAATAGGAGCAGGTGCCGGGAGGCGTTGCGTCCGGGTTTGCAAGGTTGTGGCAGATGCAGGTGATATAGCGGTACGGGCCCAGGCCCTTGAGCTCGTCATAGCAGGCGTGCGTGTCCATGGTCTCGCCGCGGAACACGCTGTAATCCCGGATGCCGAGCTCCTCTGCGGTCCTGTCGAGGATCAGGATGACCGAGAACGCGCTCAGGCTCAGCCGGCGGCCGTTGACCATTTTGATCGCCGCGGGCGGCACCGCGTCGGCGGGCTCGATCATGTGGGTATAGACGGAGTTGGGATAGGCCGAGGAGATGACATAGTCCGCGCGGATCTCGTCGCCGCGGGCCGTGCGCACGCCGCAGGCGCGTCCGTCCTTCACCAGGATCTTGTCGACATGCTGGCGGTATTCGATCTGCACGCCCATGGCCTCCGCACGCTCGGCCATCTTGAGGGACATCTCATGCGAGAACTTGTGCGGGATATAGGAGCCGTAGCCCACATAGTCCGCCATGAGGACGGAATAGATCGTGAACGGCAGCTCGCGGAAGCCGGTACCCACATAGATCCAGTAGGGCGCGAGCAGGTCCAGCGCCTTCTGCGGCAGGCCGAAGGTATCGAGCACCTCCTGGGTGGAGTAGCCGGCGGTCTTGACGAAGGCCTCATGCTTCAGCAGCATCTTCGGCTTCGACATCGGGTGGACGGACAGCTCGTTGACGCTGTCAAAGACGGTGGTGCAGAGGTTCAGCAGGCGCAGCACCTTGTCGTATGTGCCGGGTACGGCCGCGTCGACCTCGCGGGAAAACGTCTCCAGGCCCGGATGCAGCGTGACCTCCAGGCCGGGGAGGCTGGCGTGGTAGCACTCGGGAACCTTGAGCCAGTCGATGTCCACGCCCATATCGTCGAAGAACTTGCCGACCTTGAGCCGGTTGTCCTTCGGGCCGATGGACATCATCTCGTGCAGGGCGGCCTCGATCTCGATGCCGCCGCGCACAAAGCTCGTCGCAATGCCGCCGGGGAGGTTGTGCCGCTCCAGCACGAGCACGTCCTTGCCCTTGTCGGCCAGCATCAGCGCCGCAGACAGACCGGCCAGCGCGCCGCCGATGATAACGACGTCATAGTGGTCCTTGTAAAATTTCATGTGACATCCTTTCTCACGCGGCAGGAGGACGGCGAAACCGTCCTCCCATCCGGCAGTCATGTTCAGAAGAAGCGCTCAACCAGCTCGCGGGAATACTCGGCCGTCTCGTCCATGTCGCCGAAGGACATGACCTCGCCGGCATAGTAGGTGTCGTATTTGCCCTGCATGGCTTCGACCTTGTCATACCAGCCTGCGGCGTAGTCCGCGGAGAAGACATGCGGGAAATAGTACACCGACCACTCGTTGACGACATTGGAGGCGGGGTTCCTCATGGTCTTGAGATCGTCCAGGACCATCTGGCGGCAGGTGTCGTACGGGACTTCCTTCATATCCTTGTGCTTGCGCAGCGCATAGGTGGTGATGACCTGGTTGACCTCGTCGCGCCAGCGGCGGTAATAGACCATCAGGTGGCCCAGGCGCTCCTTGACCATGTTGTCAAAGACATAGTAGGAGATCTCGGGGTGATCCTCGGGCTTCGTCTCAACTGCCAGGACGTCGTAGCGCTCATAGTCGATCTTGGAGAACAGCTTCTTTTCGTCCTCACGGGCGTCGAAGTAATCGACCATGCCCACCAGACCGTCGCGGCGGTTCTCCTTGTCGGGCACGAACAGCGGGGACGTGACGATGATCTTGTCATATTCCTCCACGGCGCCGTTGACGGTGACATAGACCTTGCCGTCCCTGCGCTCGACCTTCTCGATGGTGCTGTTGAGACGGGCGGGGTTCTTCAGCTTGCCGTTGAGCGACTCCCAGATAAACTGCGTGCCGTTCTTCCACGTCCAGAGGTTCACCTTGACGAAGTTCATGGTGGTCTGGAAGTCCAGATACTTCAGGACATAGCCTGCGGGGATCTCGTCGAAATAGCCGTAGCCGAAGGAGGTGTACGGCCCGATCCAGATGTCCTGGGTCAGCTCCACGCCGTTCTTGTTGCAGAACTCGCTGAACGGCAGCGCCAGATCCTTCAGATTGGGGTTCACGCCGCTGACGGGCTCCCGGCCCGGGGTGACGGCGAAGCCGTCGTACCGGCCCTCGGCAACGCCGCGGTGGCCGTTGATATCGTAGCCTTTATACTTTGTCTCGAGGATCTCGCCGAGCTTCTTCAGCTGCTTTTTCATTTTCAGAAGGCGCGGGATCTTCAGGATGTTTTTCTTCGGCTCAAACGGCTCGATGACGTCGCCCTTCGCGTTCTTGTAATTTCGGTTGAGCTTCGGGCCGTCGTGCGTGATGCCGCAGAACTCCTCCACGTCGTGGACCGCGTAATAGGAGGGGACGCCCATGATCGCGCCCATCTCATAGCGCCTGCCGTTATAGGTCGGAGACCAGCACTTTCCGCCGACGCGGTCGAGCCGCTCGAGGATCGTGTAATTGGTATAGCCCTTCTGTTCCAGGTACATTCCCGCCGACAGGCCGGCAGGGCCGCCGCCGATGATGCAGATTTTCGCGTCCTTGTTCATGTTTTCCTCCTTTGCTGCGAGCAACTGATGTAGCGCCGGATCTCCAAAAAGGATGGAGATTTCGCCTGTCATATTATAAAATGGTATTACCAAATCTGCAACGGGGTTCGACGAAATGGACAGATACGAGACGTTCCGGGAGCTGTTTGAGGCGCGGGCGGGATCCGACGATCCGGCGCTGATCTTTGCGGATGCCGCGGGAGAAAAAGTCCCGCTCTCTTACCGGGAGCTGAGCGGCCTGATCTTCGCGCGGGCGGACGAAGTCCGAAAAAGCATCCCGGAAAACGGCCCCGGCGCCGAAGCGGTCGTCTGCGATCACTCGGCAGATACGGTCGTCCGGATCTTCGGAGACGTCATCGGCGGCCGGTCCGTGATCCTCGCCGATCCCTCCGTCCCGGAAGAGGTGCTCCGGAAAACGGAAAATGCGGCGCCCGCGCGGCAGGCGGCGGAGGGCAGGCTCTTTTTCTTTACCTCCGGCACGACCTCGCGCTCGAAGGCCGTCGCACTGACCTCCCGGTCCCTCTGCGCAAGCGCCTGGAGCGGCCAGTGCATGCTCGCCTGCGGCCCCGGCGACGTGATCCTTTCGGTCCTTCCGCTCTCGCACGTTTTCGGCTTCGTCTGCTCTCTCCTTTGGGGGCTCGCCTACGGCGCGGCGGCCGCGCTCGGGCGGGGCGTCCGCCATATGCTGGACGACACGCTCTTTTTCCGGCCGACGATCCTTCCCGCGGTGCCGAGCCTTATGGACGGGATGCGGAGATTCGGGACGCTCAACGAAGACCTGCGCGTCGCGCTGATCGGCGCGGCTCCCTGCCCGCCGGAGCTCGTGAAGGCCCTCCGGGAAAAAGGGATCGCGGTCTATCTCGGCTACGGCCTCACGGAGACCTCGAGCGGGATCGCGATTACGCAGGACCTCGACGAGCCGCACGCGCTTTATCCCTGCCCCGGCGCCGACATCCGCGTCGAGGCGGACGGGGAAGTGTCCGTCGCAACGCCCTGCATGATGGAGGGATATCTGGAGGAGAACGGCTCCGGCGGCCCGGATCCGAAGGGCAGCGCATCCGGCGGCAGCCGTATCGTCAGCCCCCTGCGGAATGGACGCTTTTACACCGGCGATCTCGGCTCCTTCGACGAAAAAGGCCGCCTGCTCTTAAGCGGCCGGAAGAAAGACGTCCTGATTCTCCCGGACGGAACGAAAATCTACTGCCCCGAGTACGAAGCGTCGCTTTCGGAACTCCTTTCGACCCCTGAGGTCGCAGCGATCGAAAAAGGCGGTCACGCGGCTCTCGTGGTCGGCCGCTCGGCCGGTCAGGCAGCGCCTTCCGCGGAAGAGATCGCCCGCGCCGTCGACGTTTTCAACGCGGAACATCCCCGGTCGCAGCAGATTTATGATATGATCACAACGGACCGGCCGCTTCCGCGGACCGCGACCGGAAAGCTTCGCCGTTGGGCAGTCGAAGCCCCATCCGCGGAATAACGCGGCGTCCGCCGCAAGCTCACAGAGGAGGCACACATATGGCAGCACTGACCAGGCAGGAGATCACCGAACGGATCGTCAAACTGATCCACAATTTCGTCCCGGAGCTTCAGGACGCGGAGCTCGACGAGAATTCCCGCATCAATACGGACGCCTCGCTCGACTCCTTAAGCCTCATCCTTCTCATCACGAAGGTGGAGTCGTCCTTCGACATCAGCATTCCGGAAAAAGAGTGGAAAAAGATCAATACCCTCGGCGAACTGGTCGACCGGGTCCAGGCCGGCCTTGCGAAAAACTGACCGGACGGGCCTCGCGATGAAGAGCACCGTCTACGAAAAAACGATCCGCATCCGCAGCGAGCACGTCGACCGGTCGCGCAATCTGCGCGCCTCCGAGCTCCTGCGGCT
>CADCOJ010000231.1 GCA_902803075.1 Oscillospiraceae bacterium
CAGCGGCTCCCGGCTTCAAAGCTCCTTCAGATAGGTTTCGATCCGGTGCTTTCGGGCTGTGCGCTCGGCAATCAGGTCGGTGACCGCTGTGTGTCTGGCCTTGGCCTTATCGAACCGGGCTACCAACGAAGTGCTGAACGCATAACAAAAGGGAAGGTCTGATATGGCAAACAGCATGCCAAAGGAAAAGAAGAAAGCCCAGATCGGTGCATCGTTCATACGGGAGTATAAATAGTGGATCATTATCTTTGTTGGCATTCTCGTCGCAGCGTTTGTTCTGATCTATGTTGCTTCCTCGGAAATGCTTTTCTTCCGGCTGGAGTAGAACTGGAAAAGAAAGACTGGCCGGCATTCCCTGGCGCATATCTGAGTTTTGCGGGTACGCTGATTATCAGCATAATAGCAATCCTCCAAAGTCGATTCTATGCCGTGGCGGATAAAAACGTATAAAAAGCAGAGTGCAAAATGCGGGGCTCTTTCAGACAATATAAAAAGGATGCAGACAGCTTCTGTCTGCATCTTTTTTCTGCTCATTGCCCTGCTTTGGCCGCCCGGCCGAGCAGGCGGTCCATCAGGCCTGTCCTGCGGAAGAACAGCAGCAGCGGCACGCCGAGGATATACAATACTGCAGCCTCTCCCGCAAGCACTTCCGCGCCGAAGATCAGGAAGCTCATCCAGAATGTCTCGGGCGCAAGCACCCATGCGAGCATCGCGCCGACCAGCACCGCGTTGCACAGCACGAAGGGCACCGGAACGAGCCATGCCTTGCGGATGTTCTTTGCAAGCAGGCACGCGAGAAGCGTCGCAGCCGTGCCGATGATGATGTCGAGCACGGAGACAGTGGAGAACAGATTGGCGATCAGGCAGCCGAGCGTGAGGCCGACCGTCAGCGACGGTTCGAGCACAACGAGCACGCACAGCGCCTCGGCAATGCGGAACTGGATGTTGCCGTAGGCAAACGAGGCGGTGAGGATCGTAACGGCGGCATAGAGTCCGGCGACGATCCCGTTGAGGGCGATCTGGCGGGTGGTGAGTGATTTCATGTTTTCCTCCGTTCGGGAACAAAAAAAGCGGGCGCAGACACGCCCACCCCGACGCAGCGGAATCGCGCTGCGTCAAATCCCATAGTTTTGTTTTCAGACAGGATGGTTTCGAACTGTCCGTATCCGGGCTTCGGCCCGGATACCGTACTGTATGAACTTCCGGTGTATCATATCTCACCGGACGGCGTTTGTCAAGACGTCCGCAGCATGTCAAAAAACTATTTTGACATGCTGCGGCTGCATGAAAGAAAGCATTACAGCACCCGTCTCCCGGCGACATATTTGGCCGTGACGTTGCGGTCATCCGCAAGATAAACCGCCCGCTCCAGCCTGTCGCGCAGGGAAAGCTCCTGCGGATGGTCGAGCGACGAATCGTCGAGCACGGCGGCGTCGAAAGCATAGCCGGGCCGGAACGTGCCGACCTGTCCGAAAAACGCGCCGCCGCCCATGGTGGCCAGATAAAACGCCCGCTCGAACGACAGCGGCTTCACCGTCTGGTCGTACAGGCGCCAGCGGAGCTTGGACGCCTGGATGGCGTGCATGACGGCGCGGAGCATGCTCTCGTGGCTGCCGCCGGCTACATCCGTGGAAAGGCCCACATGAAGACCGTTGTCCAGAAACCGGCTGACCGGCGCAACGCCGGAGGCCAGGTTGATGTTCGACTCAGGCGCGTGGGCGACAAACACCCCGTTGCGGGCGATGAGCTCCTGCTCGCGTTCGTCGGAATGGACGCAGTGCGCCATGATGCACGGATAGCCGCCGCCGAACATGCCGAACTGATCATAGGCGTCGCCGTAATTTTTCGACTTCGGGCACAGCTCGCGGATCCATGCGATCTCGGAATAGTTCTCCGACAGGTGGCTCTGCACGGGCAGGCCGTACTTCTCCCGCAGGCGCGCCAGACCGAACATCAGATCATCCGTACACGAGGGGATGAAGCGCGGCGTGATGATGGGCCGCACAGTGCGGAAGGCATCCTTCGTCTCAAGGATCCAGCGCTCGGTATCACGCAGGGCGTGGTTGGTCGAAAGCTCGCGCAGATAATCCGGCGAGGAACGGTTCATATTCACTTTTCCCACATAGGCCGCAAGCCCTGCATCGTCGAGCTTCCGCATCAGAAGCTCCGTTGCGGGCAGGTGGATGGTGGCAAAGACCACGGCACGGGTGGTGGTGCTGTGGAGCAGGTGCGTCACAAAGCTGCTGTACGCACGCTCGGCATAGGCAAGATCGCGGTATTTGGCCTCCTCCGGGAAGGTATAGGTGTTCAGCCACTCCAGCAGCTCCATGTCCATCCCGAGACCGCGGAAGGCAAACTGCGGCGCATGGACATGCAGGTCCGTCATGCCGGGCAGCACAAGCGCGTCGCCGAAGTCCTGCGTCGGGCAGCCAGCCAGGCGCTCGGGCAGCGTACGGTACACACCCTCGATCACGCCGTCCTCCACGGCCAGCCATCCGCGCTCCATACACGCGATCGTATCCATCCCGGAGCTCCAGCACAGATTGCCCCGGATCAGCTGCATATGCTTCATGATGCTCTCCTTTCGGCCGAAAACCGGCCGATCCTTCTCATTTTACCATGATTATACCATGATTTCAGCTGTTCAGCGGCAAAAAGTTTCCCGTCGTTCTGTACGAATCCCGGCAGAGCTTTTCAGCATTCCTTCCAAATTCAGAAAAAAGCTGAAAAATTTTTAGCTTCCGTGCGTATTTTTGTGCAATTATTTACAGAAAGATTTCAAAAACACATTGCATTTTTGACCCTTGTCAGTTAAAATACAGGTAAACGTTCGCAAGTCTGGATCGCCTCCACCTTGCGGACGAACGCATTCATTAAACTATTTTGGGAGGAAACAGATTTATGAAGAAGATCATTGCACTGCTTCTCGCCGTCGTCATGGTCTGCGGTCTGGCTGCCTGCACATCCACGCAGAAGCCTGCCGAAACCCAGCAGCCCGCTGAGGCGGCCGCCAACAAGGACTTCAAGGTCGGCGCCGTTCTGGTCGGCGACGAAAACGAAGGCTACACCTACGCGCACATTGTCGGTCTGCAGAAGGCTCTGGCCAACCTGGGCCTGAGCGAGCAGAACATCGTCTGGAAGTACACCGTCGGCGAAGATGAGGCCTGCTATGACGCCTGCATCGACTGCGTCGATCAGGGCTGCCAGCTCGTCATCACCAACTCCTACGGCCACCAGTCCTTCTGCAAGCAGGCTGCCGAGGAGCATCCCGAGGTCCAGTTCGTCGCCATGACCGGCGACACCGCCCGCGCCAGCGGCCTGGAGAACTTCCACAACGCCTTCACCAAGATCTATGAAGCCCGTTATGTCGGCGGCATCGTCGCCGGCCTGAAGCTTCAGGAGCTCATTGACGAAGGCAAGGTCGAGAGCAAAAACATCGACGCCGACGGCAACATCAAGATCGGTTATGTCGGCGCTTACCCCTATGCCGAGGTCGTCTCCGGCTACACCGCGTTCTTCCTTGGCCTGCGCTCCATCGTTCCGAACGTCGCCATGGGCGTGCAGTACACCAACTCCTGGTTCAACATCACCGCTGAGAACGAGGCTGCCAAGGCTCTGATCGCCGACGGCTGCATCATCATCGGCCAGCATGCCGACTCCACCGGCGCTCCGGCCGCCTGCGAGGAAGCGCTCAACGCCGGCACCACTGTCTACTGCGTGGGCTACAACGTCGATATGCTCTCCGCCGCGCCCAACGCTGCCCTCACCTCCCCGACGAACGAATGGGATGTGTTCTACACTTACGCCATTGACGCCGTTCTGAACGGCAAGGCGTTCGACACCAACTGGGCCGAAGGCTTCGACAAGGACGCCGTCGCCATCACCCCGCTCGGCCCGTCCTGCGCGCCCGGCACCCAGGAAGCCGTTGACAAGGCCATTGCCGATCTCAAGTCCGGCACGCTCCATGTCTTCGATACCGCCACCTTCACCGTCGGCGGCGAGGAGGTCACCTCCGCGTTTGCCACCGATACCGACGGCGACTGGACCAACGACGCCGACGAAGCGGTCTTTGACGGCTTCTTCCATGAGTCCTACTTCCAGTCCGCTCCGGCCTTTGCCCTGCGTATCGACGGCATCACCGAGCTCAACAACTGATCCCATCCGCACATCTGTCAGGCGGCTGCGTTTGCAGCCGCCTGCACTTTTTTCGGGACGCCTTCGGGCGTTCACACGCGCCGTGCAGGATGCCTAAAATAATTTTTGGCGGCCTTATCTTTTTTGTGTGCTTTATCAAACTCCGTATTTACAATTCCTGCGCAAAATGGTAAAATAAGAGCGTTATCCCGGCACGGTCCCCTTCCCCGGCGAAACCCAGACAGAAAGGATGACTTGCTTGAGCAACGCAATCGAACTGAAAAATATCACAAAGCGTTTCGGTCAGGTCGTGGCGAACAACTCCATCAGCCTGGAGCTGCACCGGGGCGAGATCCTATCGCTCCTCGGTGAAAACGGCAGCGGAAAGACGACGCTCATGAACATGCTCTCCGGCATCTATTACCCCGATGAGGGCCAGATCTTTGTGGACGGCCGCGAGGTCGAGATCCGCTCCCCGAAGGATGCCTTCGACCTGCACATCGGCATGATCCACCAGCACTTCAAGCTTGTCGATGTATTCACCGCCGCGGAGAATATCGTCCTGGGCCTGCCCGGTGAGAAGGGCAAGCTCGACCGCGACGCCGTCAGCCGGGCCGTCCGCGAGATCGCAGACC
>CADCOJ010000232.1 GCA_902803075.1 Oscillospiraceae bacterium
CGCCGGTACGGGCAAAAAGATATGGACAACGCCTGTGTCCGGTTTTATAATGATGGAAACAGCGACCCCATCATACGCCCGTACCGGACCGGCCGGGCAAAAAAACAGGAGGGACCGAACATGATCTGTCCGAACTGCCGCAGCAGCAACCCGGATGGCACGCGCTTCTGCATGACATGCGGATCTCCGCTCTCTGCGCCGCAGACGCCCGCATCCACGCCTCCCGTTCCGCAGCAAACGATAAAAAAACGCAGCAAGGGCCCGCTGATCGCCGGGATCGCAGCCGCTGCGCTGCTCCTGGCAGCAGGCGTGGTGTTCCTCCTGCGTGCCGGCGTGATCCAACTCGGCTCAAAGCCCGCCCCGGTTATGCCGGAGCCCGCTCCCACCGTCACGCAGCCGCCTGCTCCCGCCGCCAGCGAAAAGCCAGACGTTCCGGCGCAGAAGCCGGATGACCAAAAGCAGACCGCCGGCAAAAAGCCGGACGCAAAGAACACGGAAAAGCAGGATGCACACACAGCCGAAGCCGATTTCCCCGCCATCTCCGGCGTCTGGTACGATCCGTCCGGCGAAGTAGTTCTGACGATCTACGAAAACGGCGGCTTTGCGCTGGCCGAGACCGGCGGGTTTCACGAGGGATATCTTGTCTTTACGGAGGAGGACGGCGGCCTGTGGGAGTCCGGGCCGCGCTATGCCATGTATCTGGAGGACAACACACGTCTCTATGACTCCGCCCATCTGGTTACAGACGATGCGTATCCCGGCACACTGACCTTCGCATACGGCGCAGGCGCACAGCTGCTCACGCGGGACAAGCCGGACACGGAGCCCGTCCCTGTCAATCTGCAGGCCATCTGGTTTGCAGACGCTGACTGGCTGACGAACTACGACACCTTCACCGCCGAGACGTCGGACGTTTCCGTTCAGGTGGTCTTTACCGTTGACCGCGCCGTCCGCGATTTCAAGGTGCTGGCGCTCGCCGTGGAGCACGTCGATGAGAACGGAATGCCGTCTTACTCCCGGGTAGAGCGGTACACACAGCCGGAGCTCACACCGGGGACGCCTCTGGTGGTGGAGATGGTGTTCTATGGGACTTTCCCGAACAACGGCGTCAGCTATCTTGACGAAGACGGTCAGACACATACGTTCGTTGTAAACATCAGCGGAATGGACGGCTCCCTCCTGCTCCAGGAGCTTTGAACCCATGCAAAACAGCGTGCAGCCGGATCATCCGGCTGCACGCTGTTTTATGGGATCAGATCGAGCACAAGGATCTCCGGGATATTGTTGAAGCGCGGGATCTTCTCAGTGCTTCCGAGGCCGCAGGAAAGCACCATCGCGTGCGCGCCGTCCTGCGAACGGTAAAGCCCGCACTCCCTGCCCGGGAACCACCCCTGATCCGGCGCCCAGAGGCCGCCGATCAACGGCAGACGCACCTGACCTCCATGGGCATGGCCGCAGAGCACGACGTCAACATTCCAGGCGTCGAGACTGCCGTTTTGGATCCAGCAGACCGGCATGTGGCACATCAGCAGCTTCGGCAGCTCCGTTGCCTGGAAGTCCTTCAGGAACGCACAGTCCTCCGGCCTGGCCTCGCCTGTTTTTCTGTAGAATTCCGGCAGGCAATAACCGGAAATTCCGCCCAGGCGGATGGTCTGGCCGCAGAGCGTCAGCTCCTTCCAGTCGTATTCCAGGACCTCCGCGCCGCACGCCGTGTAGCAGGCGCGCAGATCTGTACCGAACCGCTTCTCATGGGCCGTTTCATGGTTCCCAAAGGAGACATATACCGGCGCGACCGGCACAAGATTGCGCAGGAGCGTCTGCGCGATATCCGTCCGTATGTCGTTCTGGTCCAGCAGATCGCCGGTGATGAGGATCAGATCCGGCTCCTGAGCCGCGACCTTCTCCACAAGCCGCCGGTTTTCGGTTCCAAAGCTGCTGTTGTGCAGATCCGTCAGCTGTACGATCCGGATCGGCTGCTTGAGCCCGGCCAGCGACAGCGTCTGGCGGTGAACGCACAGACCGTATCTGGACAGGACCAGACTCAAAGCAGCGGCCAGTATCAGCAGGACAAGGATCAGAAGTCCCCAACGGTTTTTCATCTATTCTCGCTCCCCGTCCGCCAGTTCAAACAATTCCGTCCGATATGCGCGGCCGCCCCTGAGCGCGTTGTATTCCATATAGTAATACTGCGTCAGCAGATCATCATACGGACCTTCCCCCGGATAACTTCCGGTCGTCCCGTTCCGGTCCATCCAGACGCCTGTTGGCAGGCGCACCGGCACCGATTCATGCAGAGCCAGGAGCATCTCATAATACGGCGTCAGCGGCAGGCCGGCTGCCTGCATCACCATGGGCACAAGATCCGTCATGTCGGCATAATCCGGATAGGCCGGAAGCTGCACTGCATTATTTGCCCAGATGATATATGGGACAGACCGCTGGGCGATCTTCACGCGCTCGGGCGGCAGTGAACCGTCATCAGGCAGCTCCCGGATGAATGAGGGCGCATGATCCCCCACCATGCAGACGATCACCGGGCGATCCACATTTGAAAAATACTCCGTCAGCTCCACGAACGCCTGCACGGACATCCGCACGCTTGTCAGGTATTCACTGATATCATCGCTCAGCGTGCCGAAGTCCCGCGCCGTATGGACTGTGTCAAAGTCCGGTTCATTTTGTTCCCAGCCGCCGTGGTTCTGGAACGTCAGCAGATAGAAAAATCGCGGTGCGTCCCC
Organism: Oscillospiraceae bacterium; assembly: GCA_902803075.1. Lineage (GTDB taxonomy): Bacteria > Bacillota > Clostridia > Oscillospirales > Oscillospiraceae > CAG-170. Next base: position 2,739 of record CADCOJ010000232.1, read on the forward strand.
CGCCGCCTCGTAGTGGTCGATCAGATCTCTGTAATTGTCCGCATCGAGCCAGGGGCGGTTTCCGTATTCATCCCGATAGGAGAAAGCATCTCCGCCAAGGAAGATTCTGTCAAATCCGATCTCTGGATATGCCCTGTGCCGGGAGTAATTTGCCTTGTCCCCACAGTGCATGGCGCAGGTGGAATAACCCAGCGCCTCCAGATTGTTTACAAGATTGCCGCCCGTCTGATCCAGGTGCAGATAGTTGAACGGTGCGGAGCGGTTCAGCAGGTACATGGAGTTTGACGTCAGGAGCTCAAATTCGGAATCATTCGTTCCGCCGCCGACTCCTGGTGCAACCGCCAGCCCGGTCACACCGCCATCCAGACCATAAAACGGAGAAAACACATCCGCATCCGCCTGAACGTCCAGGATCTGCTCCAGGTCGCAGAATGTCTCATTCAGGATCAGGATCACATCTGGATACGGCTGCCCCGTTCGGTTTTCATCTCCCGCTTCCCACCGGATACGATCCGGGCTGTAACCCTCCGGCTGGATCAGCATGTTTCTGCTTCGGTCCAGATCTTCTACGATGCAGTTTACATAACCATATTGCTGCGCGCTCTGCACCCATGTCCATGCCATGGAATTCCTTGGCTTGACAGCCGCAGGACCCAACAGCGTCGCATAAACCACCCCTGCATCTGCAAGGAGCAGCGCAAGGCGGATCCACCGACGGCTGCAAGCGTGTTCCGGACTCTTTTTTTCCAACATACGCAGGAGCCAAACGGCCAGAATTTCGGCCGAAAACATCAGGAGCAGATTGAGCACGACTTTTGTTATGCGATAGCGATAGCTGCCGGCTACAGCTGCCGCGGTTTTGAAGTTGACAAATTCACTGAAGAAAAGCGGACTGCCGTGAAATTCGATCACATAATAGTTTGCAATGCTCCAAACCGTCGTCAGAATGGAGCAGACAAGCAGCGCGTGCGACCATCGCCGGACGGCAAGACTCACGAGCAGGCCGATCAGTGCAACGACCGCCGCATTCACAAGCATCATCCCGATCCCCTGCTGGATCAGGCCGAAAAAGGACGGAGCTGCGCTGTAATTCAGTTGAATGGACTGCACGAGGATCGTCCCGAAGACAATTCCCGCTTGCAGAATCTGCAGCGCGCGGCGCCTGCGGCGCGGATACTTCATGGTATTGCTCATCATCCCTTCTGTTTCTGCGCGTGCGCGCCGGCTCACCGGCCGACGGAGCCGGGCAAATCCGAATCCATGACCCTCATGCCCGGGGGATCGGTGCCTCAGCCCTTCCTGTCCGGTTGTTTTCCGGAAAGCAGGCGCGGGGCCTTTTCATATAGCGGCACCGGGAAACTGCTCTTAAAGACCTTTTTTCAGCAGATTCTTGAGGCGCACCGTTCCCCAGAAATCCACGCGGGCCAGGTGCAGCCAGACGCGCTGCCGCAGGGGCAGCTTTGCCAGAGCCCGTGCGGTCGGCCTGCATGACAAGGCCACAGCGCTGATCCGCTGCACAGCTGCCCTGCGATCCTCTGCGTTCAGGCAGCGCAGGCTCATCTGGCCGGCATAGATACAGGATGCAAAGAGGTTGATCCCCGCACCCGGGGCAAGGCGCGGAAAGCTGCGCTCCAGATAGCGTTGGCGCGCCTGCTTGGCCTCCAGCGCATCGAGCCGGCGCAGACTGTAGCCGGAGCCCATGATACTGCCCGGGCGCTGAAAATAGTAATACAGCGTACGGTCGAGCCGCGCGATCCTCGCTGCGCGGCCGAAAACCTGATATGTCCAGAACTCATCCTCGTTCGTTTTGCCCGGCTCAAACAGGATCCCCGCAAGACAGCTTGCCCGGTACAGCTTGTTCCAGACATGCTGGCGGAACAGCCCGTCGGAAACCAACTGCTCCATGGCCTCTTCGGCATCAAAGACCCGGATCCTGCCGGACTCCCCGGCGGGACGTTGGGTCGCACCTGTTGTCCTCAGTACGGAGCACTCACAGATATCCGCATCGGTGTCCTCTCCTGCCGCAAGCATCCGGGAAAGGAAATCCGGCGCGACCCAGTCGTCGCTGTCCACAAAGGCGATCCATGCCCCCTGCGCAGCGGCGAGTCCTGCGTTGCGGGCTGCGGACAGGCCGCCGTTTTGCTGGTGGATCACACGCACACGCGCATCCCGTGCGGCATACGATTCGCAGATCTCGCCGCAGCCGTCCGGAGAGCCGTCGTCCACGAGGATCAGCTCGAATGCCTTTTGCGTCTGTGCCAGCAGAGAGTCGATGCACCGGGGAAGATATGCCTCCACCTGATAGACCGGGATGATAACACTGATCAATTCATCTGTTTTCATGGCGTTTCAGTTCGATCTTGTTGATCGTTTTAATCAGGACCCCACCTTTGTAAAAAGCGCGCAGCGGGATCAGGTCCGGGACGCTGCCTCTTCCCCGGTACTTCCGGAAAAAGACTGTGCCCGGTTCGGCTTTGTACGATTCATTGGCTGTAAAGAGCACCTTCGGAAATGGGATCTGCTTCCAGCGCGGATATAATAATTCAGTTCGTACACAAAATAGTATCAGGAGCCAGTAGCAGAGCGTATAAATGTAGGTCAGCATAAGAATAAGTATTGAAAACAAATCAACAGGACTGTAAGTATTCCATAAAAATCAGCTTGTTTTGGAGTGCTGAAGTTGTCGGTCTTCCCAGATCTTCCCTTGCCCCGATAGAGCACTTTACTTCAATCAAACTCAGCTCGTTTCTGCCTTTGGCTAACTCGAGCTCTCGATCCAAGTCATCAAAGTTATCAACGCATGCTGCATTTGGATAACCACAGGCTTTCGCAATGGCAACCAAATCAATCATCCCTGCCACTGTGGGCATGCCTCCGACCGTCTCGTGCGCTCCATTATTAATAACGATATGAATAAGGTTTTTCGGCTTATTCGCACCAATGACCGCCATAGAACCCATGTGCATTAGAACCGCGCCATCGCCGTCGATACACCAGATTCGCTGCTCTGGCTTGTTGATAGCCACACCAAGGGCAATGGAGGAGCTGTGTCCCATGGATCCAACAGTCAGGAAGTCATACTTATGGCTCTGGCAGTTTGCAGTTCTGATCTCAAACAGTTCACGACTAGCTTTGCCGGTTGTGGATATGACAGGATCTTCCCCACTGGCTTTCACAATATGCTGGATTATTTCCTCACGGACCATTGCATTGTCATTCTTATACTCAACCGTCGGAGCATCTGTAAGCGCCCCCTTGCGAATGACAAATGCGACATTCTTACCTGCAGCAAGCAGTTTCTTGAAGTCGTCCATGGCCCGAATAACTTCATCATCGGTCGTTTCCTTACCAATAATGAAAGTAGCTACGTCCATATCCTCCAAAAGTTTTACCGTGACCTCTCCCTGGTAGATATGTTGAGGCTCATCATGAATGCCAGGTTCACCGCGCCAGCCTACAATAAATATGACAGGGATCGCATAGACTTTATCATTCAGCAAGCTGGCAACCGGGTTGATCATGTTCCCTTCTCCACTGTTCTGCATATACACGACCGGAATTCTCCCGGTCGCCAAATGGTATCCCGCCGCCAAAGCCGTACAGTTTCCCTCATTTGCTGCAATCATATGATGCTTGGGATCAATGCCATACCGATCCATCAAATAGTTGCACAAGGCTTTCAGCTGGCTGTCAGGAACACCGGTATAAAAATCAGAATTGATTATCTCAACAAGCTTTTCTACTTTCATGCTGTCATTACCTCAAGATTTCATGATACAGCGAATCTATCGCATTTGGATCAAGTGCTATCGGATGGTTTCTTAGCCGCTCCGGATTTACGCTTGTTTTCAGCTCCTCAAACTGTGTTTGTGATGCGGAAGGTATCTCCAGCTCTAAATTGTCAAAGATAATCTCCAGTTTCTCTGAACCCTCTTGCGCGTTTCTGCAGCCCATGGCTTGTCCAATCTGGTCCAGGGTACTTCTCAGGTACGCCGCCCCGCGCGGATCTATGCAGTTATCTATGTTCCGGAGCATCCAGGGAAAAAGGATTCTGTCACAGAGGATCGCCGCATGACCATGTGCGCATCCGAATAAACTGGTAATCTTGTAACACATAGCATGTCCTGCCGTCGTCTGCGTGATGTTGATGGCTTTTCCTGCCGTATTCGCCGCCATTAACATACCGGCATTTCCCTTATCTGTGTTGGCGAGGTATCCGGCCATGTGCTCCATCACGCCATAAATAGCGTTACACGAATATACCTTGCTTTCTTCCGTGCTGTTTACGCTCCAGAAAGATTCGATTGCATGGCAGAGCGCGTCCATCATTGTTGCTTTCTTTTGATATTGAGGAAGCGTCTTCAACACACTGCTGTCCATTAAAACTGTCCCAGGAATACAGCTATAATCAGATATCGACTGTTTTTTCCCCTCGTAGTAAATGACAGCAAATCGCGTTGCCTCTGAGCCGGTTCCGGATGTTGTCGGCATCGCAAGAAACGGCAATTGATTTGGCTGGATCGTCTGCTTGAGATAGGCCCCGTTTTCTCCGTCTCCGGGCATGTTGCTGTAGAGCTTAATACACTTGGCCACATCCATCGCTGATCCGCCGCCAATTGCAAGAATTGCGTCACAGTTTTCTTCTCGAAATCTATTTACACCCGCAACAACATTTTCATAGAGCGGATTCGGTTGGAACTCCATGAACCGAACGATTCGAGCATCCAAACGGTCCGACAGGGTTTCAACGTATCTGTTTATCGCCAGCCTGTTTATCGACTTGCCGCAAACCAACATTGCGCGCTTGATCCCATATTCTGAAAACCAGGAATCAAGCACATCATACTGTCCGTTCACACAGAGGACTGCCTGCTGCATCTGCTCATTCCTCTTCCGGGATAAGGCGGATGATCTCCTTGAACGGCATCAACATCTTGTCGCACTCTTCCGACCGATGGCATTCAAGAATTATCTGGGCTGCTTTCTGCATGGCAGGAACCTCTGCTCTCATAAGATGATTGGCATAGATGATGATGTTCGCGCCACGTTCTTTCCACTCTTCCTCGGTAACCGAGTTGAAGGAGGTAGGTGCCAAGACAATCGGTGTGTTCTTATCTTTTTCGCGGAATCTCTCGATAAACTCTTGGATCTCGCCCGGGTCTTTTTTCCGGCTGTGGATCATGATAGCGTCAGCGCCGGCCTCTACAAATGCGAACGCGCGTGTCAGGGCATCCTCCATGCCCTGTTCAAGAATCAGACTCTCAATGCGTGCGCAGATCATGAACTCTTTCGTACGCTGCGCTCTCTTTCCTGCGCGGATCTTTTCGCTGAAATTCTCGATGCTGTCCTGAGTCTGTTCGACTTCAGTGCCAAACAAGCTGTTTTTCTTCAAGCCGGTCTTGTCCTCGATGATGACCATGGAAACACCAAGGCGTTCCAGGCTGCGCACAGTATAAACAAAGTGTTCTGTCTTTCCGCCGGTATCGCCATCAAAAATTATGGGTTTTGTGGTAACTTCGGTGATATCTTCGATCGTACGGAAACGGCTGGTCATGTCTACCAGCTCAATATCCGGCTTTCCTTTTGCTGTGGAATCGCACAGAGAGCTGATCCACATGGCATCAAATTGGTGAGCTCCGCCATCTTGGTAGACGACCGTGTTTTCAACGATGAGCCCCGTCAAGCCGTCGTGGGCCTCCATTGCCGTTACAAGGCCTTTGGCGTCCAGCACTCTCTTCAAGCGTCCTCTGCGCATATCCGGCATGGACAGATCAGACCGGGTGCGGGCATCTATATCTCTATATTTTGCGTCGTCACTATAGGGGTACTCCACAAGCTTCCCGCCATAAGCAGCGAGAATTTCTGTTACCTCATCCCGGATCGGACGCTGGAAGCCCTTGCACCAATCATCTCCGTGAACCACGATTTCCGGATGGTACTTCTCGAGATTCTCGCGGTAGCTAAGTGTGTTCTGATCAACGACTTTGTACACTCCAGCTATGTTTTCAAACATTAGCTTGCGATCTGCGGCTGGCACTAACGGAAGGCGCTTATAGGAAGCGACCGCCTCATCGGAGAGAACGCCAATGATAAGTCTGCCGAGCTTCTGCGCTTTCTTTATGATAGCGATATGCCCTCCGTGGATAATGTCTGTGGAGAAGCACATATAGACGGTACGAGACTCTACCTCTTTCAGTTTGGCCGAGACAAGCGCCAAGTCATTCGCGTCATCTATTTCCGCGCAGAGGAGATTCTGTACATCCAGCGCACAGATATTGGCCGCACCATTTAGCTTATTCAGTGCATTTTCTGCATAAACGCCCGTGATGCCCGCTTCACAGAATTCAGCAATCTTGTCAAGCCAGCATTTCCAGTCATCCCGTTTTAGCTTATACAGTGCCTGCGCAGCCACCGCGTCATTGAAAAACTCGACACCGACTTTCTGAACGATACCGCCTGCAACGACTGCCTTGAAGTCTTTTTCGGGAAGCGGCATAGTCGAAGATACTGTCATGCAGGACGACCCGGCAGTCAAAACACGGTCCAACACCTCATTCTCAAAAACGAGATCGCCGTGCATGAGCAGAATGTCATCATTCAAATACTCCCGGGCGCAGTAAATGCTGTAGATATAGTTTGTCTCAGCATAGAGCGGATTCTTCACAAAGACAATATGTAAAGGAAGATTCAAACTTTGACAATAGTTGACTAACACAGTGTCAAAAAGGCCCGTGGTAATAACCACTTCCCGGATACCCGCTTCTGCCAATTGCTGTAACTGGCGTGACAAGATCGTTTCATTGGTCGATATTTCTGTCATGCATTTCGGGTGCTCCGAAGTCAAAACCCCCATGCGGGTTCCAAGCCCCGAGTTTAGTATTAATGCTTTCATCCAAAACACGTGGAGTCTCGGCATTTCCAGCCTCGACCCACATTCTCCTTTCGTATCGTATCATAAGGAACCTGACTCATTATATGAGATACAATGAAACAGAGCCGTATACTTTTCTTCTCGCAACAGTCTATCCGTATAAAGGCGCTATTCCCACTTTATTCTGCAATGATAGGCATCCAGAAAATACTTTACTGCCCAACTGATTTCGTCCGCGCCGAAATAACCGGGCCTTTTTCTGTCAGGATAGAAATGATTCAATATCCGATTGCTTGGGTAACTCCCATACCATCCGCCGGATTGATTCTGCAGCTTACAGGCATATTCGAACTGTTTATCACCCTCCGGTTTCTTGCCAAGCTTATACCAAACAAGGGCAGCCTGAAAACAGCCGGTTGAGCAAACCCATGGCAAATTTCTGCGCCCAAGTATGGCGCCTTTTGCATTACAGTGGCTTGCAAAACGCACCATCGCTTCTTCACATAATTCGATCCGTCCCATATCAAATAGTGCTTCCATCACATAAGCGTGGAAATGGGACAGCAAATCAAAGTTTAGGATTTTATCCCGATACATATTCAGGTAATAATCCATGATTCTCTCTGCAGAATCAATGTATTGTTGAATCCCAAATGCTTCTCCGGCATCTCGGATCGGTGACAGGCAATACATATGAATAATCTCACGGCAAAAATGCTCGTCATTTCCCCATGCGTCTTTGCAGGGAGTTGTGAGCCTGCCATTATCCTGCATATTTGACAAGACCCAATCGACTCCGCGGATAATAGCTTTTTCCACTCCCGGCATCATCTTGTGTATTGCCATAAGGCCTTTCAAAATCTGAGCCGAGTCAAACACATAGGGGGCTTTATCATCGCTGTCGTACCAAGAACCATCCGGCTTTTGAATAGAAATCAAATACTTGGCATAGGATCTTGCAAGCTCATCCTCTCCGCAGTCAAGCAAAGTAGGTATAAAATAGCCGGTAACCTCCGGATAGATCACATGCTTGTATCTGCTCAAGGTAATACCATTTCCATCTATTGTGTTTTGGTGTACCCATTTCAACGCTTTTTCATAGTTGCGTTCAAATTGATTCACTTGACTTTTCCTCCAACATTTTTTCCTCAGTTTTTCACCGCGATACACGATCAAGCGTCATCCCGAACGAAAACATGCGCCTGAATGCGTAAACATGATCGTTTAAAAAAACATTTTTACAGTGTTACTTGTATATAACGTTATTATCATGTGGACAGGTTCTTTTCTCTATCGGAGGCGGCGTCATGTAATCACCATATAACTGATGCAGATATTTCTCCACATCCTGGAACACAGGATATTCCCGATTCTCGAATGCGATCTTTCGCGTTCCATCCCCGATCATTTTCTTTGTATAGGATTCCTCTGTATATCCGTATGTATTGAAAGCAAGCGAGCAAACTTCCCCGGTTTTATTCTTCCTGAAAGCGGACGCAACCGTGTGCAGCAGAACGGAATAACACCTTGCGGGGATCAAGCGATAGATTGAAATCTTGATGCGCTTTATCTTGCTCTTTCCTATGTTGTATTTGTGCTCAGAATAAACCCAACCGTTTTGCAAAAAACGGCAAATAATCTTTTGTAAAACAGCCAGCTTATGAATAGGTGCAATACTGTCTAACACGAAAACATCAACGTATGCTCCAAGATCAGCAGTATATCGGTATTGCTCTCTCTTAAGATAGGTTCTCGTATCTACTACTTTGGCGATCGGATACGAGTATTTCCGGTCCGTCTGAATAGAAAGCAATTTGTATATACCATTTTCATTCTTTTGAAAAACGTTTAATAAACGATTATAGCCCTCTCTTGTAAAAATAATATCAATATCATCATCCCAAGGGATAAAACCATGATGTCGCACCGCACCAAGCGCTGTCCCATAGGCTAAATAATAGTCAATATTGTTCTTGCAGCATAATCCATCAATATAATCAAGTATTTCAATTTGTATTTTTCTAAGCTCCTCCATTGTCATATTTCTTCAGGCCTCCATTTTTTCAGAATCTTCTTGATCATGATCATTCCTTTATCCCGGATAACGGCAAACTCTCTGCTTTTATGGAAGAACAGAAAAACGACTCCGTTAAAAAGGCATGAGAGTATCACACATTTGACCAGCACAGACAGAATAATCGGCAGGCTGATATAAATACACAGATAAAAAGAAGCTACGCAGCAACAGACACAGATGAGGAGATATTTGATATACCTCTTAAAATAACTGAAAGCGCTCTTATGGAACCCATATTTATACACACAGTAAGGTGAATACCATGTATTTGTAAAAGCTCTGGAGACCGCCGATGCAAACAATACGCCAAACACGCCCCAGTATTTCCCCATTACCAGCGATAAGATAATATTCAGCAGAGCTGTAAAAAAATTAACAAATCTTCCATGTCGAAATATCCCAAGTGTACTCTTATATGCCCATACCGCATTTTGCATTCCCAACATATATGTATTTAACGCCAATGCAATGGGAATCAAAATGTTCATCGCATACTTGTCGCCATATAGCAGGCGCACCAGATCCGTGGAAACGCAGACGATCCCGACAGCTGCCCAGCCATACAGCCAGAAATTCAGGAAATTTATACTAAGGAACATTTTTTCCTGATCGTCATCAGAGGATAATACATTGTGATTACCTATGGACGCTGTCATACCGTTGAAGACTTGATTCAACAAAGCGGTTAAGGTTCCTGTAAAAAGCGTGTAATTCGATGTCAGTCCGGTTGCTGTCAAACCATTAAAAAATGTTATGATAATATTGTCTGTATGATTGACAAGGATTCCGGACACCTTTGAGATCATCAAATCTCGTACGTTCCTTGAGATACTCTTCTTTTCCGCAGCGTTTAAGTGCTCTGTTTTCTCCAGAATAAATGGATACCTTTTCCGCGCAATCATTGAGATCAGAATATTGTATAATACATTTCCGACAGTCTGAATGATCAAATATCCATAGTATCTGTGCGTCAAAAGCAAATACGTGATTTGAAACAGGCTTTGAAGAGTCGTTTGAACATAGCTTAAACCAACGACAATGTATGACTGCTGAGCTGTTTGAAGCAGTGCGCCCCTATAGCTGAAGAAATATGAAATAACCGTATTAAAGAGGAATAATAGATATATGACACCTAAATTCTCACTGATTTCCGGCGCTTTACCGATAATTCTGTTGATAAAAGGAAACAATGCAAGTCCGGCAGCGCCGATAACGGTCCCTATAATCATGTACGCTTTTTTATAGAATTGCATCAGCGCTGCAACTTTTTTGGTGTCATGCTCAGCCAATGGCCTATACAGCGCATATCCAATCGCACCGCCGACACCTAACTCCGCCAGAGACAACACGGATAGAATATTGGAAAACAGGCCATTAACGCCAAGATACTCTGTAGATAAGCATCGAACAAACACCATCCGACAGACTAATCCCACAACGGTATTGACGACATAGCCGCCAATACCGGTCAGAATATTCAGGGCGGAGTATTCTGTTCGTGATCTCTGTTTCATTCCAATGATCCTCTTCCATGCTGCGTTTTGTGTTTATCCGCTCTTAATTTGATGAGCAAAGCCTGAAACCGTTCTGTGCGCTTTTCAGGCCCCAACAAGTATTTGTCAAAAAAAGCGCCTGTCCTGTTCATCCGCACTTCTGTATGACTGCTTTTTTCATCAACACTTTTTTTCTCTTTCCTTCAAAGCAATCGCTCTGAGCGCAAACCCCTGAGTAAACGGCATAATATCAAATGTCTGTGAAAAAACCCCAATTCCCTTTGTATCACCCTGAGACCAGTCTATCGCACCGTTGAATCTTGTGACTTTACGCAGCTTGTCCAGTGCCTTTTCCGCTGATCTTTGATATGTTAAATTGTCAAACAGATCGGCACATTCATAATAAAACCAAGCCATAGCAGACGTTACAGAGCTGTCAAATCCGCTGTCCATTGGAAGGATATACCCGAATCCGCCGTCCTCCCGCTGAAATGCCAAATAATAGTATGCCGCTTCCTCTATCCAGTTTTTGATTTGAGAACGCTCTGGCGTGTCCTCCATTTCCTTGTAGGTATCCATCAAAGCAATAAAATACCATGCGGTTCCTCGTCCCCAACCATAAACGCCAAGTGGAAGCTTTGTTTTGACATTCACTGCATGGTTCGGCAAAGCCGTACCATCAAGCAAGCCATATTTATGATAAAACTCAAGCTGTGTATAAGCGGCTTCCGCTGCCTCTTTTACTCCGTAGGCTCTGCTATACCGCATAAGAAAAGGGCAAACCATCCCCAGCGCATCGACATACCTGTGCGGGTCATTCGGATTTCCCGTGTAGGCGATTAGTCCATTTTCATCCATAGCGTCAAGAAGGATCTTATAAACCCTGTCCATCGCAGTACGGATGCTTTCTGGATTCGTGCTTTCTCTCAGCAGGGCATATGCAAGCATAGCACAGTCAGGCTGTTTAGACAAAGATTTCCATTTTCCTTCTTTGATATTCTGACCGATGAACCCATCCTCTCCAAGATCTTCCAATCCCAGCAGCAACGCACCTGTCTGGAAATTTTGAATAGATGCATCCTTATACTCGCCTTTTAAAATATCCAAAAGCATGTACCGTGCATTATCTGTTTTTTTTACGACCGGCATATGCTTTGACCATTTTACCGCTCTGTTGTACACTGATCCTTTCCATTTTTCGTAGGGCATGCGACCGATATGATAGCGGCATAAGCAATTTCGCAGATAGAAAAGGAAGTCAACGCCAAATACAAGCGCAGATGCAGCGAGAAGAATCAGTAGAATAATCATGGTAAAAGATCCTTTACAGCTTGAACTGCTGTCTCAATTGATATTGTGTATTCCGGTATAACGGCCATTAGATGTTGTTTGATCTCTGTTTGATTGTTATCTAACCAGTCAAAAGCATCTGTCAGATCCGTCGCATCAGAAATGTGTTGGACCGGCAGTACATAATTGGACTCTGATCCGAAAAGATCTTTCGCAATGCCGATCGCCTTTGTCGAGTATCCTACAACCAGCGTCGGTACATATGTCGAGTATGCAGCGATAGTTGCATGCGTCCTTGCGCCAACAAACAAAACGCAATTTGAAATAATACCTTTTAACTGCAGGCAATTGCAATCATTCACGATACATATTCTTTCGCCTCCGCGCATCTCGTCACGAAGCCTGTTTAGCAGTGTTCTATCATCGTTTCCATTTTGTACTACATGCGGAATCAGCGCAATGTTGTAATCCGTTTTGTTCAGAATATGGTTCATCAAGTTCTTGAAACTCTCATAAGCCAAACCTGTTTTATTTTAGCGCCGAACAATTAACGGGCTTAGATTCATCCCAACCGTGTGTCCCGGGACAAAGTTCGCCGGGAGTTCCGCTTCAGCCTTCCCCATTGTGAACGCCGGGTCGCACGCAAGAATGGTGTTCGGATTGATCTTTCTTAAGAAATCATAGGAGATTGTTTCTCTTGCAACAATCAAATCGTACAGCGCAAAATCCTTCTTTATATCATCCGTTACAAGAGCTGGCTCGATGGAGCACCCCCAAAGCACGGTTTTTGCTCCTTTTTTATGAATTCCTCTGTTATAATGCCAAAGGAATTCCTGGCCGGTATAGCAATAATTGTCTCCGCCAATCGATAAGCAAACATCTTCCGCCGTGATTTCTTCAAAAAAGTCTTTCCGCATTTCTAAGGTAAACCTGTAATCACTTCTTAAGAGCTTATGCTCCACGGCTGCCATGACCCATGGGATTGAGTATTTTTTTAAAGGTCTGGGCGAGTCCTGCACAATGTCAATTACGCGATCCAAACCATAGTCCATATCCGATTCTTTGTCATACGAATACAGTTTCAGCTTTTCATCAAACAAATCGACCGTTGATCGAACAATGGCTTCGCAGCCATGATTCTCCGCACCGGTTACATGATAATAAAGCTTTATCATTTTAAAGCCCTCTTAATTCTGTTTGGCAGAATGGTAAGCATTTGATACATGCAGCTATAATAAGCGTTTCGCAATGAAGTTTTCGTATCATCTATATGAAGTATTTTTTTGCATTCCGCCTGTTTTTTATAAAGAAAGTGTTTTTGCCTGTAATTGAGCTTCCCGTATTTAGGGACGTTTTTTTCAAGCATCTTCAGCATATTGGCAGATATGTCTTCCTTTTTCAGTGTGCTGGTAAGAGAGCGATCATGCCACCTGTATGCATATAGTCTCTCGACGATGACTGCGGGCGTAAAATTGATACAGATTCTCTGCCAATAGTCAAAGTCCTCACACAGCTCCATTTCCGGATCATAATCACCGGTTCTCTCGTACACATTTCTAGAGTATAAAAAGCATGCGTTTCCTACGCACTCTCCGATTGACCTCTCACAGGCGTCAATCGGCGCGCTCCAGCTCTCTACAATCTCATTATCGCTGTTTACGATATCTGAGCTTGCAATTATATATTCTCTGCCTGTTTTCTTTGCCGTTCGGAGCATCTTCTCAAACGCATCCGAATAATAATAGTTATCGTCAGATGTCCATGTCAGCCAATCTCCTTTTGCAAGGGAAAAGCCTCGATTCAGATTTCTTGGAAGCCTGAGGTTTTTTTCGTTTCTATAGTAATGAATCCGTGGATCCTTTTGAACATATTCCATGGAAAGACGCTGCGTGGAATCGGTAGAACAGTCATCAAGGATCAGGAGCTCCCATTCCTTGTATGTTTGACGAATTACACTTTCAATGCTTTGCGTTAAAAACTGTTCTCCATTGTAAACCGGCAAAACAACACTGATTAGATCGTTCATTTCATCACCATCTTTTTCTACAACATTTTCATGATTTTTCTGGCATTTTCGGTACATCTCTTCTTTTTCATCCAGAGACGCTGTTTTCCATTCGTTCCAATGATGTTTATCGAAAACAATGCCGTTGTCCTTATTCTTTAACAACAACGAATAGCCGATGGGCAGTCTGCCCGTCGGCTGAAGTCATCCTCCTTATCAAATTTCATGTGCCTATCATGTTTGGGTCAAAATTGGGCAATCAAGAAGCCATCTGATCTCATCCGGATCTTCAACAGCTCTCTGCTGACCCGCGCACTTTTACATGAAATTTCATAACGGGACTGACTTCAAGCCGCCAAAAACCGCGTAAAATCAAGTTTTTCCTTGGTTGTCCCTATGATATTTCTTCCCCCACACAGGATGCGCTGCCGTAGCGCACATCCTCTGCCTTGTTCTGTGACCACAGCACGACGCCGCGCGGCCCGCCGAGCAGCTCCGCCGTTGTACGGACAATGGCCTCGCAGCCGTGATTGCCGCTTCCGCCATGCATATAGAGGATCTTTTTCATGGACAAACTCCTGCCGGATCATTCATATTGTTTTTTCTGGAACACGCCTGCGTAGAGCGGATACAGCGCCTGCAAAACAGCCGGGCAGCGATCCGCAAGGCGCGCAAGCAGCCGCGTTTTGGCGGATGGCAGACTTGGGATCCCGGCTCTGTGCGCCTGCAGAAGTGCGCGGACTGTGCGCCGCTCCCCGCCGCATCCGCGCTGCAGCGTCAGCGCGCAGAACGTATACACGCAGCAGCTGATGAGCGACCGCTCCGCATCGGCCTGCAGCCCAGGACCGCAGTCTGCGCGGATGATCTGCCGCACGCGGATGGGGTCGAAGATCTTCCGGCCGCTGAGAGCCGCGTGGGACGCCGACGCCGTGCGCACCAGATAATGATAGGGGCAGACGTCCTCATAGACAGTCCGGCCCGCTGCGCTGAACAGATAGTAATTCATCAGCAGATCTTCGTTATATCGGATGGATGTATCCATCGCGCCGTCGAGCAGACGGCGGAACAGCGTGCGGCGGAAGAGCTTGCACCAGAGGCCTGGCTCATACGAACCGGAAAGGAGCTCCCTGAGCGCATCCTCCGCGCTCTGCTGCACCGTGCGTCCGCTCCCATGGAACAGGCGCGTGCGCCCGTCCGGGAAAACCATCCGGAAGCCGCAGTGGACAATGTCCGCCTGCTGCCGCACAGCATGGGCGAGCAGGCGCTCATACATATCCGGTTCGATCTCGTCGTCACCATCCACGAATCCGATATAGTCCCCGGACGCCGCGCGGACGCCGGCGAGCCTTGCGGCCGTAACGCCGGCATTAGCCTGGCGAAGCACACGCACGCGGCTGTCCGCCCGTCGCAGCCGCTCCATCACCTCTGCGCTGCCGTCGGTCGATCCGTCGTCGATCAGCAGGAGCTCCAGCTCTCTGTGCGTCTGCGACAGGATGCTCACGGCGCAGCGCTCCAGCTCCTGTGCAAGATTATAGACCGGTACGATGACCGAGATCACTGCGTGTTCCATGCTGTCTCTCCGTTCGGCCCCGTCTGCTTCACAGGCTCTTCAGCATCTGTTCGACAGCCCGGACCGTCTGTTCCGTTTCAAAAAGCCTTCCGCGCTCGGCAGCCTGCTGCCGGTAGTGCGCCAGGAGTGCCGGATCATCCATCAGGCGCCTGAGGCCGTCATAGAGGCCGTTGTCGCTGTTTTCCGTAATCAGGCCGTATTCGCTCTGCCCGAGCATCTCCCGCATACCGGCCACGTCCGTGGTGCAAACCGGCACGCCCAGGATCAGCGCTTCCGTGGCAGCCGTGGAAAAACCTTCGGAATGGCTGGAGCAGACGAACAAGTCGCACTGTGAGAGATACGGGTACGGGTTTTTCTGATAGCCAAGGAAGTGCACGCGCTCGGCCAGTCCGCTCTCTGCGGCCTGCGCGCGCAGCGCCTGTTCCTCCGGTCCGGAGCCAAGCAGCATCAGATGTACGTCCAGGCCGTCCTCTACAAGCCGCTTCTGCACGCGAAGCAGGCGGTCGAAGCCCTTGACGCGGACGAGTTTCCCGACGCCTGCCAGGCAGAACCGGCAGGCCGGGCGCGCCGACGTCCCGGCACGGCCAAGGCGCCGGATCTGGTCGCTTTCGTTGGTGTTATAGAGCACGACAGAATCAAGTCCGCCGGACGCGCGCGCAAAGGCTGTGCGCACGGCCTCCGACACACTGACGATCCGGTCGAAACGCCCGTAACAGGCACGCATCTCCCGCTCGCTGCGAAAGGCAGCCGCAGCTTCCGCGCTGCCGGCCGGGCTGCTGTGGATCCAGCAGACCAGCTTTGTCCCCTTTGTCCGGCAGCCGCTGACAACGCGGGCGGAAGGCCCCTCCAGATAGGAGATCTCAATGTCGTACGGCTCCCTGACGCAAAGCCTGTGGAGCTGACGCGGCGTCAGGAGCTTCATGATATGCGAATTACCGGGTATGTTTCCTGAAAAAACAGCCCGGTACCGGATATGTCCGCGGAGAAACTGTTCGTTGACGCCGCCCCCAAACAGGGCGACGAGCGTGATCTCGAACTGCGTGGGGTCCATGTTGTTGACCAGGTTCACCAGAACCTTTTCCGCGCCTCCGCAGCCCAAATCATGGATCAAAAACAGAACTCGTGTCATGGCCTTCTCTCTTGCCGCTGGTTTTTTTCAAACTGAAGCATGGTGGGATCGTTCAGAATGCGGAAGATCCTGTATATAAACGGGAAAACCGTCAGGGCAGTATATTTCCATTTCTGACTGTGCAGCGCGGACAGCGCCGCGCGCATGCGGACCCTGCATTGTTTCCGCTTTGCGCCCTCCCCTGTCAGCCCGTAGACATAGCGCGCAAAGAGAAAACGCTTCATGCTGTCCGCCAGAAGGTCATCCCGCAGCTGGCCGTCGCTCCGGCTCATTGCCAGCTCCTGCGTCATACAGCCAAGCTCCATGACGTCATCCACCAGAATGCGCCCAACCAGCGATCCTGGCCGGCAGAAATATGCGTAAAGCACTGCCGGGAGATCGCAGATCCGAAACTCCGCGCTTCGGGCAAGCAAACGGAGATTAAATTCAGAATCTTCGATCCTGCTGGATTCCAGAAACCGCATCTGGTCGATCAGGGATCTGCGGTACAGCCTTCCCCAGACATATCCGCGTCGGTTGCCAAGGGAAAACCAATCGTGCCGGCTGATGCTCCGGGGCTGCGGCGCGCCGGGCTCCGCCGGCAGAGGCTCCGAGCCGTCCGTTCTCAGATAGTCGCAGATGCAGAGATCCACGTCCTGCTCCACACAGGGTGTGAGAAGCATGGAAATATACGCAGGGTGTACCCAGTCGTCCGAGTCGATGAACGCGACATACTCGCCCTGCGCCACCTCCATGCCTGTATTTCTTGCGGAGGACAGGCCTCCGTTCGCCTTGTCAATGAGGCGGAAGCGGTTGTCCCTGGCCGCGAACCGGCGCAGGATCTCCAAACTGTCATCCGTGCTGCCGTCGTTGACGCAGATGATCTCCAGCTCCCGATAAGTATTCTGCGCAACGCTCTCCAGGCAGCGACCAAGATAGGCGCCGGTATTGAACACGGGTATGATCACGGATACAAGCGGATGATGCTCCATGTGTGCGGAAGCTCCTTTTGTGGCGTCAGATCAGACTGCGCAGAAAATCAATAATCGTAATGCTGGAATAACCGCTGGACGTTGCAAAGTCCACGTTATCGACATAAAAGAAAACCGAAAAGAGCGCCGCAGAAAGGACGTACAGCAGGTCCTTCGATTTTTCATTGAACACTTTTTCCAGGATCCATCCCAGCAGGCAGATATCGCCCAGGACAAAATAGGTCGAGATCCGCCCGAACATGTTGGCTCCGTTCTGTCTCCCGAACAGGGCAAAAACCATTGCAAAGATGCTCATGTTGCCAAACAGGCAGTGTATCCTTGTCATGTCGGGAAGCAGATACCGCTCGTAGATCAAAAGCGCCGCCGGGATGAGCACAAACAGCGCAACACGGAAGAGGTTCATCTGAACGCCGTCGAAGACCTCTTCCTCTGAAATACTTTTTCCGGTTGCCTCCGCGTATTCCAGGAATTTCGAGACCGTGGAGTTGAAGGTCAGGATCACGAGAGCCGTCAGCGCAATGATCAGGAACGTCTTTTTATCCCAGGGGCGGGTCGTAAAAAACGGAAGTACCGCAAACAGGATCGCGTGCGTATGCACCAGCGCGGCCACCACCACAATAACAACGAAGCGGACCCACCGCCTGTCCTCGATCGCCGGGATCGCAAGCGTCAGGATGGCCATCGCCGTGATCTGCTTCATGGCCGCCAGACCGAAAACCCCCGTGCCGAATCCCCAGAACAAGAGCATGGCATAAGCAAAGTGACCGCTGCTGTACCTGCGGAGGAAACGGAACAGGAGCGTTGCGTTGAAGAACGCAACGATCATAAAAAAGATATGATAGTTGTCCGTCCAACCGCGGATCCACGCTTGAAATCCGTAAAAAAGCGGGTTGCTCGTCGGCAGAAGATGCCTCGGATTCTGGAGGAATACCGACAGGCCGTCTGCATTCCGGAACGCGCGGATATAGTTTGCCGTGTCGTTGTATCCGCTGCGCAGGCCCATAAAGAGCGCATAAACCACGATTGCAAGAAAGACCCAGAGGTTTCTTCTTTTCTCAAAATCATGATCGGAGAGGAACGCAAACAGGATCGTCAGCGCCACAGTGATAAGCAAGTTTACCATAGCTTCAGTTCTTTTTCCAGCGTCGTTTGTTGATCGCCGCCTTCAGCCGTGCCGGGATCAGCACAGACAGAAGCGGCTTTAACACGTAAAGGTATTGTCTTGCAGGATAGCCGTTTGTCCGGAAGCCATGGAGCAGCGTCCGGGAGGCATGGACTGCATAGCGAAACTGCCTGCGCCGGGCCGCGGAGAGATCCTCGCGCACCTCATAGAGCGCGCGGGGAATGTTCACGCCGGTGTGGCCGGCCCCGAAAAACCGGAACCAGAGGTCCACATCCTCGCAGCGCAGGACATACGGCTGCAGCGAATAGCCGCCCAACTCCAAATAGACCGCACGGCGCATCATGATCGTCGCATGAAAAAACGGGACACCCGGTCCGAGCTGTTCCGGACCGGGGTGCTCCGGCGGCATCCGGCATCCGGTCACGCCCGTCTCGTCAAAGCAGATCATGCCGGTCCCGACCACGTCGGCGTCCGGGTGTGCGTCAAGAAATGCGGCCTGCACCGCAAGCCGTTCCGGTGCGGAGCGATCGTCTGCGTCCATGCGCGCGACATAGTCGCCGACGGCATATTGCAGGCAGTGGTTCAGCGACGCAGGCAGGCCGCGGTTCGTCCCGTTCCGGATCACGCGGATCCGCGTGTCACAGGCGGCAAGTCTGTCCAGAATAGCGGCAGTTTCATCTGCCGAGCCGTCGTCGCAGACGATGAGCTCCCAGTCCGGATACGTCTGCGCCTGGATCGAGCCGACGCTTTCTTCGATCGTTGCGGCGGCATTATATGCCGCCATAATGACGGAAACCTGTTTTTTCACGATCGACCGCCCCACAGCTCTTTGGAATACAAATCCTCCAGCTGATGTGTGATAGCCGCTCTGTCATGCAGCAGGCGAACCTGCTCCGGGATCTCAGCCCTTGGTTTGCCGCGGCAGTCCGCCGTGCTCCGGGCCCATTCCGCAGGAGGCTCCTGCAGGGATCGGAGGATCACATCATCAGAAAGAAGATTGTTGCCGGAGATGATCTCCCGGCTCACAACGCACGGCAAACCGCACAGCTGCGCCTCGACCAGTGCGATCCCAAGTCCCTCATATTTTGAGGGAAACACAAAAACATCCATCGCAGACAGGCATGCGGCCACATCGTTTCTGTTGCCGGCAAACACCACATCCGCATCGAGATCCATGCGCTTTGCTTCTGCTTCTGTCTGCCTGCGCAGCTCGCCGTCCCCCACCAGGAGGAGCTTGCTGTTCGGGATCAGGTTCCGGAGCTCCGAAAAGATTTTGAGCAGGAACAGGTGGTTCTTCTGCTCGACAAACCGACCCACGTTCCCGACAACATAACTGTCCTCCAGCCCCAGCTGTTTCCGGACTGCCGTGCGCTGCTCCGCATGAAAGCGGAAACAGTCTGTCTCGATGCCGTTGTTCATTACAAGGAAGCTCTGGTTTCCGAACATCCATCGCCCGGCCGGCTCTGAGCAGGCGATCCGGACCGTGGTCAGGCCGGGAAGCCGAAGCCGGTTGAGCCTGTGCACCAGGTTCAGCGGCGCGTGCTTGGCGCGGACATTATGACTGTGCAGGATGACGCAGCGGACGCCGCAGTGCTTTGCAGCGGCCAGCGCGCCAAGGTAAATTGCCGCATTCGCATGCACATGGACAATATCCCACTGCCCGCTCTGAAGCAGGCGTTTGGTGTAAGCATAGTTGGAGCACGCGTGCCGCGGGAAGGTCGGCGCCTGATAGATGCGGCCGCCCAGCCTTGTGATCTCGTCGCCAAAGGCCATATCGCCGCTGCGGATCAGGAAATCAAACTGGAACCTGCTGCGGTCAATGGAGCGATACCAGTTCATGATGACGTTTTCCGTGCCGCCGTAGCCAAGCCCGCCAAGCACGTGCAGGATCCGTATCATGCTTTTCCCTCCTTTTCCGCGCGGACCGCGCTCAGCGGTACCGCTCCAGGATCGACTCGATCTCGCGCAGCGCGGCCTCGCTGCTGAAGCGCCCGCATTCCGCACGTCCTGTCTCTACAAATCTGGCTCTGAGCTGCGGGTCATGCATCAGCGTCAAAATACGCTGTGCAAAGGTATCCTCGTCATTCAGATCCACAAGATAGCCGTTTTCCCCGTCCCGCACAATGCAGACGTGGCCGCGGTTGCGCGTGGCCACAACAGGGATCCCGCTGTACATCGCCTCGACCAGGTTCAGCCCAAAACCCTCCCGAATGCTGGAGGCCGTGCAGATGTCGGCCATTGCATACAGGTTCCCGACATCCTCGCGCCAGCCCAGAAAGCGGACGTGGTCATGGATGGCAAGCTGATCGGCATAATACTCAAACGCACGGTCTGAGTGGTCGAAGCCCACCAGGACAAGATAGACGTTCTTCTCCTGCACCATCAGCTTTTTGAGCACACGCATCAGGAACGTCTGGTTTTTGTTGGTCAGAAGCTCCGCCAGATAGATCAGGACCGTTGCGTCCTGAGGGATCTGCAATGCGTCGCGGTAATGCCGGCGGACAGTGTCTCTGTCCTCGATCCGGAACTTGTTGAAATCCACACCGATGCCGTTGATCAGGTAGGCGTCACAGCCCCGGAAACAGCGCTTGGTGCGCGCATAGTCCTCCTGATTCGGGACGATAATGGCGTCTGTCATACC
>CADCOJ010000233.1 GCA_902803075.1 Oscillospiraceae bacterium
GAAATACGCGGAGGAGCTCGTCCGCAAGATGGAAAAGAGCGGCGCCAAGGCGTACCTCGTCAACACCGGTTGGAACGGCACCGGCAAGCGTATCTCCATCAAGGACACCCGCGGCATCATCGACGCAATCCTCGGCGGCGCCATCAAGACCGCCCCGACCAAGAAGATCCCGTATTTCAACTTTGAGATCCCCACCGAGCTCGAGGGCGTTGCCACCGAGATCCTTGACCCGCGCGACACCTACGCCGATCCCGCAGCATGGGATGCCAAGGCGCAGGATCTGGCCTCCAGATTCATCAAGAACTTCAAGAAATATGAGACCAACGACGCCGGCAAGGCGCTCGTCGCTGCTGGCCCGCAGCTGTAAGGTCCCGGCTCCTGAAGCCTGCTGAACCCTGACCCGAACGCGCGAGACACGCTGCGGCATCTCGCTGCAGCGTGTCTTTTTCGGGCTCTCGCGCCCGCGACCCTATCGACAGCGTCATACAAGACGTAAAAATAAATGGAGGATCACCCATGAAAAAAGTTCAAATCACTGAAACTGTTCTCCGTGATGCCAACCAGTCTCTGATGGCGACCCGTCTGCCGTATTCCGACTATGCCGACATCCTGCCCACCATGGACAAGGCCGGCTACTACTCCGTGGAGTGCTGGGGCGGAGCCACCTTCGATTCCTGCCTCCGCTATCTCGGTGAAGATCCGTGGGAGAGACTGCGCAACATCCGCAAGAACATGCCCAACACCCGGCTGCAGATGCTCCTGCGCGGACAGAACCTGCTCGGCTACAAGCATTACCATGACGACGTCGTGGAGAAGTTCGTGGAGCTCTCCATCAAGAACGGCATCGACATCATCCGGATCTTTGATGCGCTCAACGACTTCCGGAACCTCGGCGTTGCGCTGGACGCGACCATGAAATATGCCACCCGGAAGACCATCGCCTCCGGCTGCATCTCCTATACCCAGAGCCCCGTCCATACGGTGGAAAAGTACGTTGAGATGTGCAGGGAGCTCAAGAAAATGGGCTTCCAGACCATCTGCCTGAAGGATATGGCCGGCACCATGAGCCCCTATGAGGCTGAGGGCCTCATCAAGGGCATCAAGGACGCCGTGGGCGAAATGCCTGTCAGCCTTCATA
This sequence comes from Oscillospiraceae bacterium, assembly GCA_902803075.1. Taxonomy (GTDB): domain Bacteria; phylum Bacillota; class Clostridia; order Oscillospirales; family Oscillospiraceae; genus CAG-170. Next base: position 1,139 of record CADCOJ010000233.1, read on the forward strand.
CCCACTGCACCACCGGCATGGCCTACATGACCGTCACAAAGGCCATCGAGTCCGGCATCGACGTTGTGGACTGCGCCACCTCCTGCTTCTCCAACGGCACCTCGCAGCCCTCCACGGAGACGCTGTTCTATGCCCTGAGCCAGTACGGCATCGACTCCGGCCTCAATGAGGACGTCATCAACGCCGTCAACGACTACTTCAAGCCCATCAAGCAGAAGTACATCGACTCCGGCCGCATCAATCCCAAGTCCATGGGCACCGACGCGCAGGCCCTGGTCTACAAGGTCCCGGGCGGCATGCTCTCCAACATGATCGCCAACCTCACCGACATGCACGCCATGGACAAGTTTGACGACGCGCTCAAGGAGATCCCCGCCGTCCGCAAGGACCTTGGCTATCCTCCGCTTGTCACGCCGCTGAGCCAGATGGTGGGCAACCAGGCCGTCACCAACGTGCTGCTCGGCGAGCGCTACAAGCAGATCTCCAAGGAAGTCAAAAATTACTTCAAGGGCGAATACGGCAACGCCCCCGCGCCCGTCTCCCAGGAGCTGCAGGACAAGATCCTCGGCGAAGGCGGCAAGCCCGTCGACTGCCGCATCGAAGACTCCAAGCGCACCGGCGAGGACTTCCGGAAGGCCCGCGAAGCACTGGGCGATCTGGCCCGGAGCGAAGAGGACGTCATGAGCTACATTTGCTTCCCGGATCAGACGAAAAAGTTCCTTGAGGAGCGCAAGGCCAAGGAAGAAAACATCTGCAAGTACGTCATCGAAGAAGCGTAAGCGAGGTGGCAGATATGTTTTTGATCAATACCGCGATGGAACACATCGACCTCGGTACGGCAGGCCTTGTGGCGCTGCTCGGCTATCTGGTCGTGTTCATCGGTCTGATCTTCCTGATGATCGTCGTTTCGATCGTCGGCAGGATCATGGTGGGCACGAAGAAAGCCGCCCCGGCCCCCGCTCCTGCGCCTGCCGCCGCCCCGGCTCCTGCGAAGCAGCTTCCCGAGGCTCCCGGCACCGCCGGCGCGTGCAAGCTCTATAACGTCAGCGACCGCGAGGCGGCCATGCTGATGGCGATCGTCGCCAACAAGATGGGCAAGCCCCTCAATACCCTGCGCTTCAAATCGATGAAGGAGGTCCAGTAGGATGAAATACAAGATCACGCTGAACGGCAAAACCTATGAGGTCGAGGTCGAAGAAGACAAGGCCATGCTCGTGGACGAATACGAAGCATACGCGCCCGCCCCTGCCGCAGCGCCTGCGCCCGCTGCCGCCCCTGCCGCAGCTCCGGCTGCCGCTCCCGCGCCCGCGCCCGCTGCCCAGAGTCTGGCCGCCGGCGAGGTCGTGGCCGCGCCGATGCCCGGCAACATTCTGAAGGTCAATGTCGCGCAGGGCCAGGCTGTCAAGGCCGGCGATGTGCTGATCATTCTTGAAGCCATGAAAATGGAGAACGAGATCGTTGCTCCGCGTGACGGCTCTGTGGCACAGGTCGTCACCAGCAAGGGTTCCGTTGTGGATACGGGTGCTCCTCTGGTCGTACTGGCGTAAGGAGGAACAGACATGTTTAACATTGGTGAAACCCTGCTGAAGCTGGCGCAGGAATCCGGCTTCGCGGCGTTCTTCGTGGGCGACGGCTGGAAAAGCTTCGTGATGATCATCGTCGCGTGCATCCTGCTGTACCTCGGCATCGTCAAGAAATTCGAGCCGCTGCTGCTCGTGGGCATCGCGTTCGGCTGCCTGCTGACGAACCTCCCCGGCTCCAGCCTCTACCACATCGATATGTGGGACGCCTACATCGCCGGCACGCCCTATGTCAACGCCGCGGGCGATGTCTTCCAGAAGCTGACCTTCACGGACATCATCCATGAGGGCGGCCTGCTTGACGTGTTCTATATCGGCGTCAAGGGCGGCATCTATCCGTCCATCATCTTCATGGGCGTCGGCGCCATGACGGACTTCGGTCCCCTGATCTCCAACCCGAAGAGCCTGCTCCTGGGCGCTGCCGCACAGCTGGGCGTGTTCGTC
>CADCOJ010000234.1 GCA_902803075.1 Oscillospiraceae bacterium
CTTGCCGCGCTGATAATCCGTTTGCAGCAGGGACGACACGCCCCTGTCCAGCGCGGCGCGGATGTTCTGCTCCAGCGCAGGGAAGGACGCGCGCTGCTCCACGCAGCCGGGCTTTCCGCAGTAGCAGGGTGCGGCATCCGGCTCGATCGTGTCCACGACCGTATGTCCCAGCTCACCGGCGACGCCGTTCGCCCCGGAAACCACGCGGCCATTGCAGAAAATGGAGCAGCCGATACCGTTTGAAAGCTCCACGCAGAAGAAATTGTTGACGCCCTTTGCCGCGCCGAAACGCTGCTCGGCCAGCGCCGGGAGCGTCACCGCGCTGAAGGTGTCGACATGCAGGTGCATCTCCTGCTCCATGCGCTGCCGCAGTGCGCCGCGGATCCAGTCATTGAAGTGCGTATAGGCAAGATCCAGGATTGACTCATTCCAGTAGCTCAGAAGATGGTACAGCGGTTCGGACAGTCCAATTCCGACAACCTCTTTTTCTGGAAATTCCGCAATGAGCGTTTTTGTCTGACGGAGAATCTCGTCTTCCAGCTCCTGCTTGGACATCTCTGCTGGCATCTGCGTTTCCAGCCTTTGCAGGATCACGCCATTGAACTGCGCAACAATATAAGTGACGCTGGCGGCAGAAAAGCCGATGCCAATGGCGCAGAGGCGATCCTTATTGATATCCAGCAGTACACGCTTGCGCCCGTGGCCGGTGGAAAAATGCCCGGTCTCTACCAGCAGCCCTTCCTCCAGCAATTCTTTGGTCAGCTCTGAAACGCTGGCTGGCCGGTAATCTGTCAGATAAATCAGCTTTTTTCGGCTGATCGGCCCAAAATGATGCACCAAATTCAGAAGAATGTACCGTCGGTTTTCTCGGTTGGTAATGGCCATGTTTTGCCTCCCGCGTTTTGGAACGCTGTGCGTTTTTTGCGTCAGCTGACAAGGGCAGACACAGTCTGGCCTTGTCAGCTGACGCTTTCATCGTACCATATTTTTTTCGGTTCGGCAAGCATTTCTGGCTTGCATTTCATGAAATCACCGTTTTCCTGTGTAATAATTTTCGTTTTCGTAGTTAATGTGCTTAAAACACGTAAGCAAGGCTTGTGCAATATCTACAAAACTTCAGCAATCGTTATAAATGCAATTGACAGTTTCGAAAAGAGCGTGTAGAATTCAGAAAAAGGAACCTACAAAGCGGCTCTAGAAATCGTTCATTTTTATCGTTCTTTCACTTACTACAGCCTCATTATTTCCGTATTCGTAATTAATTATCTTATATCGTCAGTTCAGAAAGGATACCAACAGTATGAACACTTTGCAAGCAGGTTTTGCACGTGTCAACGTTACACCCATGATGGGTATCGGCATCACCGGATACTATAAGCCCCGGTTTGTAAAGGGTGTGCGTGACGAGCTGGAACTGAGTGCTCTGGCCCTCACATGCGGCCAGACGCGCCTGGTTCTTTTGAGCATGGATCACTGCGGCATCCACACGCCGGAGGCAGATCCCATCCGGGCCTACGTCGCAGAGAAAACCGGTCTTCCGGTCGAAGCCGTTTACCTGCATGCGACGCATACGCACACCGGCCCGTGCCTCGTCAGAGATTCGGCCGATCCGCTCGAGCGCGAATATTATGAACTCGTCCTGCGCCGTGCGGCAGACGCCGCGTGCTATGCGCTGGCCGACTGCAAACCGGCTCGAATGGGCTACGGTGTCGGCTCCGCGCCGAACATTGCCTTTATCCGCCGTTTCCGGATGAAAGACGGCAGCGTTAAAACCAATCCCGGCGTCAACAACCCTGATATTGTTGCGCCCATTGGCGAAGTGGACGAGCGCGTCAACGTGCTGCGCTTTGACCGTGAGGGAGCCGACAGCCTTGTGCTGGTCAATTTCGGCGACCACCCCGACACCATTGGCGGTGAGCTGGTCTCTGCGGACTGGCCGGGCTTCCTGCGCCGGAGACTGGAAAAATCGTTGGATAACGTGCGTTGCATTTTCTTCAACGGCGCACAGGGCGATGTCAACCACGTAAATGTCCATCCCACTGCCGGTGATTTCAATGACATGTTTGTGGACTTTGACGACGTCTCCCGTGGCTACGGCCATGCCCGGCACATGGGCAATGTGGTTGCCGGCGCTGTGCTGCAGGTCTTTGACAAGGTCACCTATCTGGACGTAGACACGCTGAAGGTCTTGCAGAAAACCATCCAGATCTCTTCTAATATGCCGTCTCCCGAACAGCTTCCTGAAGCGCGCCGCATCGAAGAATTGCATCAGGCTGGCCGCGACTGCGATATCCCCTATGAGGGCATGATGCTCACGACCGTCGTGGCCGAGGCGGAACGGATGCTGAAGCTGGCAGACGGGCCGGAGCACTTTGACATGAAGCTTTCCGGCATCGCTATCGGCCCCATCGCCATGATCGGCATTCCCGGCGAGCCGTTCACTGGCATTGGACGCGCACTGAAGCAGGCTCCCGGCTGGACACTGGTGCTCCCCACCTGCCTGACCAACGGCAGCGACGGCTATTTCCCCATGCAGGACGCCTATGATGAGGGCGGCTATGAGGCCAGAAGCTCGCCGTTCAAGGCCGGCGTGGCTGAGCGTATCATCAGCGAGGGCACAAAGCTGCTTGCCGAGCTGCAGCGCTGATCATCAGCATATTCGCAGGTTTATCCGGTGCTGATCGTGCCGCGTAAATAAAACAATAAAAAGGAGAAACGACAATGAAGAAAGTACTTGCACTGTTCCTCGCACTTATGATGGTCCTTTCCCTGTTCACAGCCTGTGCCAAGCAGGAAACGACCACAACGGCCGAACCCACCCCGGCAGAAACTGAAACAGAAGCCGAACAGACCACAGAAGAAGCACCCGCTGCCTCCGGCGAAGACATCGTCATCAATTTCCTGGGCGCACAGTATTCTGACAAGACCGAGCCCTATCTGAAGCAGGTTTGTGCTGACTTTGAAGCGGCCAACCCCGGCATCAAGGTCAACCTTGAGATCGTCGGCTGGGACAACATCAGCTCCCGCGCCACTGCCCTTGTCGGCGCTGGTCAGGCTCCCGACATCTATAACGGCGGTTCCGCTTCCGAATATGTCCCGGATGGTCTGCTGTACAATGTCAAGGACATCGTCTCCGAAGAGCTTCAGGCAGACTTCTACCCCTCCTTCCTCGATAACAACCGCGATATCGACGACGGCGAGGTCTATGCCGTTCCGTATCTCGCTTCCGTCCGCGCACTGTACTGCAACGCCAAGATCTTCAAAGAGGTCGGCATTGAGAACCCGCCCAAGACCTGGACCGAGGTAGAAGAAGCCTGCCAGAAGATCAACGACTTCTACAATGGCGACGTTTATGCTTGGGGCATTGACGCCACCACCACGGAAGGCCAGACCATGGTAGCCTATTACGGCTGGAGCAACGGCGGCGGCTACGTCGACGACGACTTCAACTATACCATCAACTGTGACGCCAACGTGGAAGGCTACGAATGGGCCTACAAGCTGTATGAAAACGGCTGGACCAACAAGAACCCGTCCATGGAGACCCGCGACGATATGCAGAAGCTGTTTGCTGAAAACAAGATGGCCATGCTCGTGACCGCTTGCTTCTTCCCGGCTCTGTATCCGGACACCGAGATGCTCATCGGCGAGATCCCCTACAATGATGCAAACTGCTCTTCCTCCTCCACGCTGGGCGTACAGGACGGCCTGATGATGTTCAACGGCAGCGCCAAGGGCGGCGAAGACAGCCCCGAAAAGAAGGAAGCCATCAAGAAGTTCCTCGACTTCTTCTTTGATGCAGACCGCTATGTCCAGTTCATGATCAACGAAGGCCTTCTGCCCTCCACCCAGTCCGGCGCAAAGCGCCTGGCTGAGATCGCGCCCGAGCAGGCTGCCTACATTGACATTCTGGCCGGCGCAAAGTTCTACGCCAGAAACCTTGTCGACTGGAGAGATGTCATGGCCAACCTGATCGCCAACGAACAGGAAATGTTTGCGGGCAACATGACCGCAAAGGAAGCGCTTGACGCGACGCAGGCCGAGATCGGCTGATCATCGCGCAGAAGCTCTGCTCGTTTAAACCCATTACGCGGTGGAGGGGAGCCGCCCCTCCGCCGCTTTCCGCTGGCCGCCCGCCGGACAGCCGTATCCGCCCCGCTCCGGCCGGGCACTCTTTCTCGCAAGGGGGAAATTGAACTTGAAAGAAAAGAATCGCACGCACAGACTCGTAAAAGGACGGCTTGCCGGGATGGATGCCTACTTATGGCTGGCTCCCTGCCTGATCCTTCTGATCCTGTTCGTTTTGATGCCCGTGCTGGAAGTCTTCCGCATGGCGTTCAGCAAAATTTCGCCTGCCAACCTTCTTAAGGAGTTCGGCACACTTGAAAACTTCCAATACCTGTTCCGTCAGAAGGTTTTTGGCCGTGTCATACTCAATACTGCCATCTGGACCGTCGCTATCGTCGGGATCAGTATCGTGCTGAGTATTATTTTGGCACTCGTTCTCAATGAAAAATTCAAGGGCCGCGCATTCCACCGGACTGTTTTGCTCCTGCCGTGGGCAACATCGCTGCTTATTACTTCGGCCGCATGGAAATACATTCTGAACACGGAGTATGGCGCGCTCAATGCGCTGCTTCTGAAGCTCGGCCTGATCAAAAAGGCCATCAACTACCTCGGCGATCCTGTCAGTGCCTTCACTTGGATGATCATTGTCGGCATCGTCGTTACCATTCCGTTCATGACGTTCACGCTTTTGTCTGGCCTGCAGAGCATTTCGGAAGATTATTATGAAGCCGCTGTCATTGACGGCGCGAACTTCTGGGATAAGCTCTTCAAGATCACGCTTCCTCTGCTCCGTCCGTCTATTAACGTGACCATCGTTCTGAACGTGATCTACGTCTTCAACTCGTTTGCGATCGTCAACACGATCACAGCTGGTGCGCCTGCCAACCAGACGCACACCATCTCGACTTATCTGTATTACCTGGCCTTCAACAAAAATAAATACGGCGCATCAGCGGCTCTGTCGCTTGTCAGCTTTGTGATCCTGTCCATTTTCGCCGTGATTTATATGAAAACACAGATGAAGGAGGAAACCTGATGCCCGGAAGAAAAAAGCACAAGCTTGGCCGCGTCTTTCTATACCTCTTCGCGTGGCTCACGTCTCTCTTCATCCTATATCCATATATCGTGATGTTCCTCGGGTCTCTGAAGGACCTGCAGACCATGTACCGCATCCCCGGAACGCTTCTCCCGGAGGTCTGGCACTGGGAAAACTACGTGAACATCTGGAAAGATATCCCGCTTCTGACCTATTTCAAAAACTCGTTCATTGTTGCCGTGTTCGGCACGGCGCTGTGCATCGTCTGCGCGGTTCCCGGCGCGTATGCGCTCGCCAGAATGAACTTTCCCGGCAAGAAAACACTCATGTCGCTGATCGTAATGACGCAGATGTTCTCTCCTGTCGTTCTGATGGTCGGTATCTACCGCGCCATGTCCAATTTTGGCCTGGCCAACTCGTTAGTCGGCATTGTACTGTTGGTTGCAGCCTTTAACCAAGCGTTCGCTGTCTGGCTGCTGTCCGGCACATTTGCCACGATCTCTAAGGAACTGGAAGAAGCTGCGCGCATCGACGGCTGCAACAAACTCTCCGCTATGATCCGCATCATCCTTCCGCTGGCTGCTCCCGGTATCGTCACAGCGATGACCTTTGTGTTCATTGCCGGCTGGAATGAATACACGCTGGCGCTGATCTTGATCGGCGATTCCAGTCTGAAGACCATCAATCTCGGCATCCGCGCCTTCTTTGGCTATACCGGAACAGAATGGTGGTATGTGTTTGCAGCCTCCATCCTCGCAACGCTTCCGATCCTTGGATTCTTCCGGATCCTGGAGCGGCACCTGACCGGCGGCCTGACTGCGGGCGGCGTCAAAGGATAATCCGCCTCTTCGTCCACTTACGTTCAGAAAGGAGCGCAAGCACAGCAATGCTAGCCCTCATCCACGCAGAACTTGTTCTGCACGACCACTTTATGCCGGAGGCGGTGCTGTTTATCGAAGACGGCATAATTTCCGGCTTTGGGGAGATGCGCACAACGCCCATCCCCGACGGCTGCGAGATCATCGATCTCAAGGGCGCATATCTCGGCCCCGGCATGATCGACATCCATACCCACGGCGCAGACGGCGTATTCTTTCCAGAGGATCCCCTGCGTGCCGCACGGTTTTTCTTGCGGCACGGCACGACCACTGTCCTGCCCGCACTCTATTTCAGCATGAACACCGCGCAGTATGTCGAGGCGATCGAGAAGATCAAGCTCGCCATGCAGCAGCCTGACGGCAAAAATATCGCGGGCTTCTATATGGAGGGGCCGTACCTCAATCCGAAGTTCGGCTGCGACAAGGAGCATAACCCGTGGAAAGGCCCTGTTGCGAAGGAAAACTATCAGCCGATCATCGACTGCGCAGGCACGCTTGCGCGCGTCTGGGCGCTGGCTCCGGAGCGGGAAAACATCCTGCAATTCGTGCTGGATGCAAAAAAGGCCAATCCCGAAGCGCGCTTCACCGTTGCACACAGCGAGGCAAGCCCCCAGCAGATCGAAGCGCTCATGCCCTGCGGTCTTTGCATCGGCACCCATCATACCAATGCCACCGGCGACCGCTTCCGGTATTCCGAGACGCGCGGCGTGTGCGTCGACGAGGCCGTCAACTATAACCGCGACATTTTCGCCGAGCTTATCTGCGACAGCCGCGGCATCCATGTCGATCCCTACATGCTGCGCCTTGTGCGCCGGATCAAGGGCGACGACCGGATCATTCTGATCTCCGACGTCTATGTGGCCGACGGCCCCGTACCGGAGGAATTCGCTGGCGTAACCGACATCAACTTCGATCATTCCGGCGAAATTGCCGGCTCGAACCTCACGCTTGAGGTCGCCTGCCGCAACATGATGAAGCATACCGGTGCGTCGATGGTGGATGTATTCAACTATGCGTCCTACAACCCGGCAAGAGTGTTGGGCATGACGGACCGGGGCGAGATTGCCGTCGGCAAGCGTGCCGACCTTGTCGCCGTCGATCACAGAATGAATGTACAAAAAGTTTTCTTTAAAGGAGAATTGCAATGAAAGACTTTATTACCGAACCCGCAACCAAGTTCAACTTCAACCCCTCCGAATTCGTCCCCTTCAAGGACCGCGAGGTCTGTGAGCGCGTGCGCAAAATGAGCGGCAAGGAACTGGAAAAGCGTGAGGACTGGTGGCATCCGGAATTCAATGTCAAGGTCATGATGAACCCGCATCCCGTGCTGATCGCAACGCTGTTCAGCCGTCTGAAGGCAGCCTCCGAGGCGGGCAAGACCTTCACCATGATCCTCGGCAACCCCGAGCCTGAAACCTACATCCCGCTGGCGCAGCTCATCAACTACTTC
>CADCOJ010000235.1 GCA_902803075.1 Oscillospiraceae bacterium
ATCGAGCAGGGTGGTGTCGATCTGACGAGCGATGACAGCGGCGTTTATTATGCCGTTGGCTTGGACGATGCGAAGTCGTATCACGAGCTTGGCAGAATCACCGTGCCGGTCGCGGAAGGCTTTGTCCTGACGGACAACTCTGACCCGGAGCATCCGGATGCGACATACGCTGCGTCCGATCTTGCAAAGCTGGCAGGCGAAAGCGTTGGCTTCACCGCCAACAACACGCTGGCGACCATCGAACACGGCGAACTGACCGTCCTGGCCAGAAGCTATACGCCGTAATTTCGAAACGCAGAATCTGCCCGGAGGCACAGCGCTTCCGGGCATTTTCTTTGCTGTGGCAGATTTTTTACGGAGATTTCACACAAAAACGATCGCTGAATTTACACAGGCTTGCTATCATAACCATATCTATACGGAAATGGGGCGGATGCTATGACCTACAAAACGATCGTATGAGTGTACGAAGGCTTGCCCCACAAAAGCGCTGCATTAGACCGCATTCCACGCAAATTCTACCGCCGGGGGATGTTTTTTCTCCCGGCTTTGCCGTATGCTCAGAGCATCTTCAACGCAGGAGGCATTCCGAATGAACCAGACAGCCATCGGCAGCTACATCGCGCGCAAGCGCAGGGAACAAAACCTCACGCAGGAGCAGCTGGCGCAGCAGCTCGGCGTGTCCAACAAGACCATTTCCAAATGGGAGAACGGAAAATGTATGCCGGATTACAGCATCATTCAAAGGCTCTGCGAGGTGATTCATGTGTCGCTTCCGGAGCTGATGGACGGAGAGGATACAGCAGAGGACAGTGTGCGCGTCTACGACGATGAACAAATTCTCAACCTGCTGCGCCGCACACAGGAGCTGGAGCGTCAGAAGGGCGCCCTCTATGGGCTTGTTCTTGTCGTCCTCGGCATCGCCAGCGGTGCCATGTCCAAAACAACCGGCGGAACGGATGTACAGAACTTCATTTCAGGCGTTCTGATGGGCTTGTCCGTCGCGGAAATTCTTGCAGGCATCTGGACAAGCGCTCCTGAAGCAGTAAAAAACACCGCCTTCTTCGAACCGATTATTCGGTTCAAAGAAGGCGGCGCGTTTATTTTGTTTATTGCTTTGGCGCGTCCTCCAGCCCAAGCAGCCACGCCGGGAGCGTGCGCGCCATGGCTCGTATCTCGCCGGTGCTCACGCCGTGATCGAGCATGAATTGCAGATACTGCCGCATGACTTCCTCCCACGGAGGGTTCGCCGGATCGCCGCAGTCGGTGGACAAAATGGTATGCGACGTACCGAGCTGCCGGATCGTGTCCAGATTGCGTTCAGCATTGCTGACCCACTGCCCGTTTTGCAGCGGCTGGCGGCAGCAACGTTCAAAGATGACGCCGTAATCCTCCAGAAGCGCCTTCTGCTTGGAAACACTCAGATCCACGACCCAGTATTCCGGGTGCGTGATCACGATCTTCCGCACGCCGGCGTTGCGCGCACCGTCCACCACACAGTGAATCTCCTCCGGGGAGATGTGCCCCGTCGCAAGCACGGCGTCATACGCCTTGATCAGAGAAAAGATACCGAGCAGCTCCGGCAGCAGATTGCCGCGGCTGTCCGTCATGCGGATGCCACCCGTTTTTCCGCGCTTGCGATATTCGTTCTCTGCGTCCACGGTCGGCAGCCAGATGATCTTCGCGCCCATGCGCAGCGCAGTCTGCACCGCCTGCTCATTGAGCCCGCCGGCCTCCCGGTTCAAAACCAGCCCGCCGTACATATAGAACGAATTGTCGCCGTGAACCGTCCGGTTATATGCGTTGCACAGCGCCGCGCGTGAGACGGTGCCGCAGTGATGCCCCTTGATGACGATCGCTCTTGCACCCGCACGGACGGCTGCGTCCGTCAGCTCCAGATCGTTATAGGTCCGGTGAATGACGTCCGGTGCGGTATGGACGTGCAGATCTATGACGCCATCCAGAATGTTTTTCTGCTTTGTGTCCATGAACGCTCCCTCCTTCGGAAGAAAAAAGCCTGCCGTCTGCGAAAACCGCAGGCGGCAGGCTGACGCAGGATATTACTCGATGGCGATTGCGGTAGAAGAGGCGAACTTCTTCACGTCCTCCTTCGGGACGATGACGCTCAGAACGCCGTCTTCATACTTCGCCTTGACATCCTCCGGCTTGACATTGCCGACGTAGAAGCTGCGAGAGCAAGCGCCTGCATAGCGCTCCTGGCGCAGAACACGACCCTTCTTGTCCTGCTCATCCTTGTCCAGACCCTTCTGGGCAGCGATGGTCAGATAGCCGTCTTTGATGTCGAGACTGATCTCGTCCTTCTTGAAGCCGGGCAGCTCAACTGCAAAGCGGTAAGCCTTGGCGTCGTCCGTCTCGCGGATATCGGTCTTCATCAGGTTCTTGGAG
>CADCOJ010000236.1 GCA_902803075.1 Oscillospiraceae bacterium
CGCTTCTGTCCCGGGGTGTTCCTCCTGGAGCAGCTGACAGATGATGGCTGGCAGGAGCTGCCCGCGCAGGCGGAGAGCACGGCCGAGCCGGAGCAGATCCCCGCTCAGACCGTGTATGACGCATGGGCTGACTTCACACGCTTCGGGACGCTTGCGCCGGGCACATATCGGATGACCGTCCGCGTGACCGTGGCCGGCGAAGCGGCGCAGACGCTCTCCCCCACCGCCGTGTTTGAGATCCCCGCGCCCTGAGCGCGGAAAACCGCCCGGGGCCGCTGCATACAGCAGCGGCCCCGGATCATTCATGTTTCAGAAGCCGCGCCGGCTTCTGGACCAGCGGAACAGCTCCCACAGGATCAGCATCACCTGCAGCGCCGCGCAGATCAGGAACAAAAGCTGCAGGTTCGGCAGCGGCAGCGACAGGAACAGACACACGCCCGCAGACCAGATGAGCACGGAAACGGCGATCCCCTGCCACAAAATGCCCCACCAGAGGCTCGTAAAGACGACGCAGACGACGGCGGCCACAGCCACGGCGTAGACATAGAACAGCCACGCGCGGAAGGGAACGGCCGCAATGGTGAACGCGGCGAACAGCACCGTTGCAAGGACGAACACGAGCGCGACCGACAGCACCAGGATATACAGGTGCAGATAAGGGTTATCCTTCTTGGGCGGCTCCACCTCGCCGATGAGATTCGAAACGGTCACGCCGTAGAGCTGCGCGATCTGTGAGAGGATGAACACATCCGGCATGCCCTCGCCGCGTTCCCATTTGGAGACGGATTTATCCGAATAGTTGAGCTTACGCGCCAGGTCCAGCTGGGTATCCTTGTGAGCCTTGCGGTAGAGCGCAATATTTCTGGCCACGGTCATGCGCATGGCTTCTTCGCTGTTTTCCATGTTCATCCCCTTTTCCTGGTTGATGGCCCGTTCAGCAGCGGGCTGGCGCTTCAGCGTTCTGCAGGGCAAGCTCCGGAGCTGCCTGCGGCGCGAAGAATTCTACTGCCGGTAGAGCCCTGTTCTCCGACGGGTATCGCCGCATAACGCACCCGTAGGGTGCGGCGGGGCGCAGCGTGTGCTATGATGCAGACAGCGAAAGCGTCTGCCCGCACACAGGGCGGCTCTTTTGAAAGTATACCATATCTTTTCATCTCACGCAACGCGCAAAATCGCGCCCGGCCGCCCACACACCCGGCCGGGCGCGAGCGCGTGCATGCGCGTTCCCCCCGCGCCTCAAACCCGCCGGGCCGTCCGGTCTGCATCATTTTCTCAAAAACTGCGCGCTATGAACAATTTCATAGCGTTTTATTTATGATCTTTGCACAAGATTCCCCTTGCTTTTTTTGCCGTTTGGACTATAATGGGCGTTGTATCAAAGAGAAACAGAGGTTGTCTGACCATTATGTATAAGCTGTTATCCGTATCCATCGCCATGCTCGCGGGCCTTCTTATGACCCGTCCGGCCAAAAAGCTCCGTCTCCCCTCCGTCACAGCCTATCTCGTTGCAGGCGTGCTCATCGGCCCGTACTGCCTCGGCCGTCTTGGCATCAGCGGCATCGGCTTCCCCTCCATGGCGGATGTCGATCAGCTGAGCCTGTTGCCCGATGTGGCGCTGGGCTTCATTGCGTTTTCCATCGGCAGCGAGTTCCGCCTCACGCAGCTACGCAAGACCGGCCGCCAGGCGTTTGTCATCGGCATCGTGCAGGGCGTCACGGCCGCCGCGTGCGTCGATCTGGCGCTGCTTGCCATCGCAAAGCTCATCCCCGGCGTGCTGAGCGTCCCGCAGGCGATCACACTCGGCGCCATCGCCACGGCCACCGCCCCGGCCGCCACGCTCATGGTCGTGCGTCAGTACAAGGCCAAGGGCCCGCTGGTCGATCTGCTGCTGCCGATCGTCGCCCTGGACGACGCGGTGGGGCTGGTCGTCTTTGCCGTCAGCTTCGGCGCGGCCAGAGCCATGAACACCGGCGCGTTCGACATGCTTTCCATTTTTGTGCAGCCGCTGGTGGAGATCGTCTGCTCGCTGCTGCTGGGCGCGGTCATGGGCTGGTTCCTGACCAAAATCGAAACGCTCTTCAACTCCAACACCAACCGGCTCAACATGACCATTGCCTTCGTGCTGTTCACCTCCGCGCTGTCGATGCTCCGCATCTCCCTCGGCGCACTGACGGTGAGCTTCTCTCCGCTGCTTGTGTGCATGATGCTCGGCACCGTGTTCTGCAATCTCTGCCCGCTGTCTGAGGAGATCATGCAGAAGTCCGACCGCTGGACGAGCCCGCTGTTCGCAGCGTTCTTCGTCATCTCCGGCGCGCAGCTGGAGCTGGGGGTGTTCCGCTCGGGCGTGGTCGTGCTCATCGGCGTCGTCTATATCCTCACGCGCTCCCTCGGCAAATACTTCGGCGCGCGCGTCTCCGCCGCGCGGATGCGCTGCAGCGAGACCATCCGCCGCAATCTCGGCATCACGCTGCTGCCCCAGGCCGGCGTTGCGCTCGGCATGTGCGTGACGGCGCGTCAGCTCGGCCCGGAGGGCGATCTGATCCGCAACATCACGCTCTTTGCCATCCTCATCTACGAGCTGGTCGGCCCGCTGCTCACCAAGCAGGCGCTCATGCGCGCAGGCGAGATCCAGCCCATGCCGGAGGAGGTCAAAAACCGCCGCAAGACCAAGCTCGAACACTCCGAGCACATGCAGAAGGAGCATGCTTCTGCCGACCGCCGCCATGCGCAGGTGCCTGAGGCGCACCCCGGCGAGGCCGACTGATCCTGTAAGAACAGGGTCCGCTGCAAATGCAGCGGACCCTGCTTTTTCTGCTCTGCGCCGTCATGCAGGCTCGCCCATGCGCGAGCACACGACGATCAGGCTGCCACGCGTCAGGCTGATCCGCGCCGTCGGCGCGGTGATCTCGTTGCTCACGCCCAGCGGGAAACGGTTCGTCAGCGCCGCATCCTGCAGCGGATACTTCACGCCCGTGATCGTCACGCCCTCCGCCCGGTCGGATGCGGCAAACACGGACAGCGACCACCCCGCCCGGCGCGCCAGCTCCAGACTGCCGCCGTCTGCCAGGAACCGGATCTGCGTGCTGTCCGACTCGATGCGCACCTCCGCGCCGCGCGCTGCGGCGTCTGCGCATGTCTGCAGATTGGCAAGCGTGTGGTCGAGCCGCCCGCCCAGCGCGCAGACAAGCGTCAGCCGGGAGAAGCCGCGCGCCAGCGCCGTGCGGACGGCATAGCCGGTATCGGTGTCGTCCTTCATCACAGGCAGGCACACAGTCTCCACGCCCGCAGGCACCGCGCCGTGGTAGGAATCAAAATCACCCACGAACAGATCCGGCCTGACGCCGCGCTCCATGCAGTAGGCCAGGCCCCGGTCGCAGGCGATGACGAACGCGCCCTCCGTGTGCGGCAGCGTATCCTGCCGCCCGCCCGAGACGATGATGCAGCTGCGCAGTTCCATGGCGATCCCTCCGTTCCTGCCCGGGCCGGCCCGGGCAGATCTTTTTCCACATTGTAGTATGACGGCACGAAAAAGTCAAACAGGGGAAGGGCCTGCGGCCCTTCCCGTGTTTGCTTTCCGTTCAGCTGCGGGTCGTGCCGCAGCCGCAGGCATTGCCGGCGCTGCAGCAGCAGCCGCACGGGCTGACGCAGCAGCCGCACCGGCACGCGGAACCGGATGCACCCGCCGCATTCTGCGTCTGGCCGCAGGTGCACGAGCCCGAGCCCCCGGACGACTGCACGCCGCCGACCGAGCCGGAGCTGCTGTTGCTCCTGCAGCAGGGATTGCAGCAGCGCTGCATGACGAAGTCCGGGAACGTGATGGGACCAAAGCACGAATGTCTCATGGAACCTGCCTCCTGAAAAAAGATGTCATGAGCCTTGCGGGCTCATGACATCGTATGCCGTTCGGACCGGCCGCGTGTCAAACGCGGTCGTTTTTCGGCGCGCCCTCCATCACGACGGGCGGGACAGCGGGGTCGCGCACCTCCTGCGGTTTTGCATCCGGCTGTTTGTTCACTGTGATCACCCCGCAATAGTCTGCGGCGGCCGGGCGGGATTTATTCCTGCGCAAGGCGGATCACCGCTTCCAGTTTTTCCAGCACGCGGGCATAGTTCTCCGCTTCATGCGGGAACAGGCAGGCGGAGCAATCCTTGACGCCGCTCTGCGTATAGCGGAAGCTGCCGCCGCAGCGGCGGCCCAGCGCATAGAGCGGACAGTAGCAGAACAGACAGTTGAAGCGCTCCGGGTGCTGCGTCTCATGGCAGGGAAAATATTCGCAGGCGGTATTCTGAAAAAATGCGAACCGTCCTTCCGTCATGGCGCATCCTCCCGCAGCTTTTCCGGCAGCGTCTCGTCCGGCGTCACGAACGCAGTCTGGTACGTCTCGTAGACCACCATGCCGGGCTTTGCACCGTTCGGCTTCTTCACATATTTCACCGGCGTATAGTCCACGGGGACGTTCTGCCCGCCGCGCGCCTGGGAATAGTACGCCGCAAGCATCATGGCCTCCGTCACGGTCTCATCCGGCGGCCGGCTCCCGTTCGTCTCGATGATGACGTGGCTGCCGGGGATCTTCTGCGTGTGGAGCCAGATGTCCGTTTTTGCCGCCTGCCGGAGCGTCAGCTGGTCGTTCTGGCGGTTGTTGCGTCCGACGCGGATCAGGAACCCGTCCGAAGAGCGGAAGCACATCGGCTTTGCAGGCGGCAGCTTCATCTGTTTCCTGCGGTCCGTGCGGCGCAGATACCCGCCGTCGGTCAGCTCCTCGCGGATCTCACGGATGTCGCGCTCCGATTCCGCGCGCGCGAGCGCATCCTGGATGCTGGCCAGGTATTCCAGCTCCTGCTCGCCGGAGGCGATCTGCGCGGTGAGGATCTTCTCGGCATTCTTGGCCTTCTGATAATCCTTATAGAATTTTGCGGCGTTCTGCTGCGGCGAGAGCGCGGGATTCAGCGGGATCTCCACAGGCCGGAGCTCCGGGTCGTAGAAATCCTCCGCCGTAAAGCGCGAAGCGCCGCGCGGAACGGCGTGCAGATTGGCCGTCAGAATATCGCCCAGGCGGCGCAGATGCTCGCGGTCATAGGTTGCGGTCAGCTCACGCCGCTGGTTCTCCAGCTTCCGCGCCGTGCGTGCGTGGAGCGTCGTGAGCGTTTTGCGCAGCGCCTGCGTTTTCTGGCGGAGCGTCTCCTCGCGGTCGCGGTCGGAATAAAAGCGGTCAAGGAGCGCGCTGAACGAAGGCTGGGCCTGCTGCTGCACATACGCGCCGTACTGCGTGACCGGGATGCAGGAAAAATCCCAGGGCTTCCCCTCGCGCAGCAGGAGGATGGGCGTCTTATCCCCGCTCTGCAGCGCCCGGAACTGCGCATACAGGCGGCTGCCCAGCTCCGCGCGGCCATCGTCGTCCAGCGCGGAAAGATCCGCCTCCGTATCGCCCATCAGCAGCATGCTCAGCTCCCGGCACACAAGCGGCGAAATGCCCGCAAATGTCTCCAGCAGCCATCGGTCGAACTGCTTCTGCGCATGCTCGGTGGCGAGCATCGCGCGCAACTCCGCCTCGGTGGCGGAGAACGGGTCGCGCTTGTCCTGCGCGGGCGGAAGCCGGTAATACAGGCCCGGCAGCACCTGCCGCTTTTCGCTCATTTCAAGATCCACACGGCGCAGGCAGTCAATGATGCGTCCGTCGGCGCCGGTGAGGATCAGGTTGGAGCTGCGGCCCATCACCTCAAGGATCAGGTGCTTTTCCCCGGGCGTGCCCATCTCGTCGGTGCAGTCGAAGACCAGCTCGACGAGCCGCTCCATGGGCGGCTGCGTGACGGCGCGCAGGCGGCCGCCCGTCAGATGCTTGCGCAGCAGCATGCAGAGCATCGGCGGCTGGGCCGGATTTTCCGGGGAGGTCTGCGTCAGATGGATGCGCGGGCGGTTGGCTGAGGCGCTCAGCAGGAGCTTCCCGCCGCCGGCCGGGCCGCGCAGGGAAAGCAGGATCGTATCGCGCACGGGCTGCTGGATCTTGTCCACACGGCAGCCGACGCAGGTGCGCTCCAGCTCGCCGCGCACCGCGCCGAGAAACAAGGCGTCAAACGGCATGGTCTTCCTCCATGGTCAGCACAAACAGTTCGTTGATGCGTGCAAGCTCCCCGCCCAGATACAGCGCGCCGAACAGGCATTCCAGCCCTGTTGCGCGTGCATACTGCTCGTGGGTCGCGTTTTTGGGGATCTGATGGATATGTGCGTTGCGTCCGCGCCGGTACAGCGCCAGCTCGCGCTCGTCCAGAAGCGGCAGCATCCGCTCGGCACGCGCAGCCTGCGCCCCCGCGCAGACATACTGTACCGCCGCGCGGTGCAGGTCCCTGGTGGTAGCCCGGCCGGTGGTACACAGCCAGCTGCGCACCAGCAGCTCAAATACGGCGTCGCCGCAGTGTGCAAGTCCCAGCGTGCTGATCTGGTTGATGGCACGCGTATCCATTGCCAGTGAGAAATAGTTTTGCAAATCGGATGCCTCCGTTGTCAGATTCTCGATACAGTATATCACATTACTCGGGTTTTTGGAAAAAAAGTCGCAGTTCGCAGCAAAATTATGTTGACAAAATGATTACAATCTGTTACGATTATGACCAGAATGTTCCAAGAAGGAGGCGCGACCATGAAACGTGCCATGCGGCGTATGATCGCCGCGCTGATCTGTGCTCTGATGCTCGGCGCCGTCGTGTCCGCGGCCTACACGGAAGCGACGCTGGACTGTACATATATCCCCATCACATCGGACGGCTTCGTGGCCGACACCTTCTGCGGCGTCGAGGCGCGCTACAACCTCACCGGGCCGACCTATTTCTGCTCGGAGCTGGTTGAGCGGTTTTACCGGGAGGTCTACGGCCTGAACGTCATCACCTCCGACGGCACCATCACCGTCTCCGGCTCGAAGGGCCTTGTCTTTGTCCGGACCGACACGCCCGCGCCCGGCGACATCGCCTATGCCTCCGGCCCGGCCCGCGGCAGCGCGTACAACCACTATGCGCTCGTCAAATCCGTGGATCCCGCCCGGCAGACCGTCACGCTCTTTGAACAGAACTGGGGCTGGGACGGCAAGGCCGGCATCAACCGCGTTATCCCCTATGACGGCGGCTGCTACGATTTTTTCACGCTTTCCGGGCCCGGCTCGGAAGCTTACACGCTCTCCGCCTTTGACGCGCAGTCCGCATCTCCGGACTCTGCCGCACAGGAGCCCGCGCGCAGCGCTCCCGCTGCCGACGACTCCGAGCCTGCGACGGACGCTGCGCCGCTTTCCTGGCTGATGGAGTCCCCGGCCCCGGCTGCGGCCGCCCCTGTCCCCACGGAAAGCTGGCTGCCGGACGCAGCCTCCGGCACGCCCTCCGGCTGGGCGCAGGGCTATGTGGACAAGGCCCGGGCGCTCGGCATCCTGAGCGGCGTGGAGGGTGATTTCCACCAGGCCATCGACCGCACCGCGCTGGCGCGTCTGGCCTGCAACACAGCCCGCGCGCTGCACCTGATCTCCGCGGTGAGCGATCCCGTCGAAACGATCCAGTCCCTGCGCGTGATGCTCCCCAACACGGACGGCACCTTTGACCGGACCTCCATGGTCTCCCGCCAGATGGCGGCGACGGTCCTGCTGCGTCTTGAGCGCCTGCGCGGCGACATCATGCAGGCCGACGAGACGTTCCTCTCCCGCTATGCCGACTGTGCGGACATTGCCGACTGGGCCAGAGAAGCCGCAGCCGTGATGACGCAGCGCGGCCTGATGAACGGCACGACGGTCGGCTTTGAGCCGCGCAGCAGCATGACGCTGGAGCAGGCCGTAACGCTGCTGGTGCGCATCTGCGGCGAAGGCTGACGACATGACCTCTCTCGCGCCGGGACAGCTTGTCCCGGCGCGTTTTTCTGCGCCTGCCGCGGCGCATGATTGACAAGTCGTCCGCAGCGCCGGTATAATAGCATCATCCAGCCGAAAGGAGGCCGCTGCTCATGGAAAAGGTCACGATCTATACGCTTGCGCAGGAGCTGGGCATGTCCGTTTCCGCAGTGAGCCGCGCATTCAATCCGAACGCGAAGCTGAGCGCCGAAAAGCGGCGCATCATCCTTGAGGCCGCCGCGCGGCACGGCTTTTCTCCGAACAAGATGGCCTCGCGCCTGTCCCGGCAGCACATCCGCGTCGGCATCATCTTTGTGCAGCGCATCGCAGGCTATGACGAACAGATGCTCGCCGGCCTCCGCGCGGCCTATGACGCCTATCGGAGCTACAAGCTCCTGTGTGATTTCCGCCTGCTCCCGCAGCAGACGCCGCCGGAGCGGATCAGCGAGCTGCTGGATGAATTTTCCGCCGCCGGCTTCGACGGCGTGATCCTCAAGGGCGTTTATGATGAGCAGACCGCCCAAAAGCTCCGCTCCCTGACAGACGACAGGATGAAAGCCGCCCTGGTCTCCAACGACCTGCCGGACAGCGGCCGCCTGTTTGCCTCCATCCCCGATCCGGACGCAACGGCGCACATCGCCGCGCAGCTGCTGTCCGTCTTTGCACCGCCCGGGGACCGGGGCGTGCTCGTTTTCTCCGGCAGCATGCGCTCGGTCATGCACCAGCGCGTGCTTGCGTCGTTCACGCGCTATGCGCCGCAGTACGGCCTGAAGATCCTGCGCTGCTGCGACACGCAGGACATCCCGGAGCGCGCCGCTCAGCAGATCGCGGAGGCCTGCGCGGACTTTTCCTCCATCGGCGGCGTCTATATCAGCTCGGCCAACTCCGTGCCGGTCTGCCGCTATCTGAAGGCGCACGGCCTCGGCGCGCGCACCGCCGTTGTTGCGACCGATCTCTTTGACGAGCTGAACAGCTATCTGACGCAGGGCGTGGTGAACGCCCTGATCTTCCACGATCCCTATGCGCAGGGCTACAGCGTCCTGGAGCGGCTCTACCGCGCGCTGGCTGAGGACGTGCAGCCGCCGGACGTCGTTACGGTGCTGCCAAAGATCGTTCTGGAGAGCAACCTCTCCCTCTACCGCAGATGACCCTTTCCCCGCCGCCTCCGGGCGGCGGAGAAAAAAATAGTGCAACCGGTTGCATTTTTCGGCATGCTGTGCTATGATCGCATCAGAAAGAACACGCAGGAGGCGATTGCCGTGAAAAAGCTGCGATGGGGCGTGATCGGCGCGGGCGGCATTGCGGATCGCAGGACGATCCCGGGCATGATGCTGGCCAAAAACGCGGAGCTCACCGCCGTCATGGAGATCAACATGGACTTTGCCGAGCGGCTGCGCGCGAAATACGGGGCAAAGCGCGCCTACGACAGCGAGGAGGCGCTGCTGCGCGACCCGGAGGTGGACGCGGTCTATATTGCGACGCCCATTGCGCTGCACGCCGCGCAGGCCCGGCTGGCCGCCCGCTTCGGAAAGCACATCCTGATCGAAAAACCGCTTGCCATGACGGCGGAGGAGGGGCAGGCCGTTGTGGCGTTCTGCGCCGCGCAGAACGTGCAGATCGCAGCGGGCTTCATGATGCGCTTCGGCTCCCACGTCATGCAGATGAAGCAGGCCGCCGCGGAGGGACGGCTCGGAAGCATCGTGTCCGGCTACGCGCAGTTCACGGTCTGGCTCCCCTATGCGCCGGGCAACTGGCGGCAGGAGAAGGCGAAGGCCGGCGGCGGCGCAATGACGGATCTGGCCGTCCACTGCATCGACCTGTGCGAGTATGTGACGGGCATGCGTGCGGTGCGTGTGGCGTCGATGAACGAAACGCTCACCTTCCGCGTTCCCGGATACGACGTGGAGGACACGTCCACGATCCTGATGCGCATGGAAAACGGCGCGCAGTTCGTCGTGCAGTCCAATTTCAACATTCCCGACGAAGCCGCCAAATGGCGGCTGGAGCTGTTTGGCACAAAGGGCCGCCTGATGGGCGACAACGTGATCGGCCAGCTGGACGGCGGAACGCTGAACGCAGTCTTTCTCGGCGCGAACAGCGCCTACGACGCGCAGCAGGATCACGGCGACGCATCCGGTTTTGACATTCCCGGCGACTTCGGCAACCTTTATACGCGCGAGATCGAGAGCTTTTCCGACTCCATCCTGAACGGTACGCCTCTGGCTGTCCCGGCGTCTGACGCCGTGCATGTCCAGCGGGTCATGGAGGCCGCGTACCGCAGCGGGGAGAGCGGAACATTTGTCAACATCTGACGGAGGGAAGAAATATGTACTATCCGAAACAGGTCCTTGCTGGGTTCTGCGCCGGGCTTCTGTCGCGTGCAGGCGTCGGCGCGCAGGATGCGGCGCAGATCGCGGACGTACTGACCGAGGCGGACGCCCGCGGCGTATACTCGCACGGCGTCGTGCGCGTGGAGGGATACATGGCCTGCGTGCAGTCCGGCGGTATCCGGCCCAACGCCGTGCATACCGTTGTGGCCGAGGGGCCCGGCTTTGCGCGCATCGACGCTGGCCAGGGGCTCGGCATCCCCGTCTCGCTGGAGGCAACGGAGCTTGCTATCCGGAAGGCGAAGCAGACCGGCATCGCGCTTGTGACCGTGTTCAATTCGCATCACCACGGCGCATGCGGCCATTACACCCTGATGTGCGCGCGGCAGGGACTCATCGGCCTTGCCATGTCCACCGGCGACATCATCATGGCGGCCACCGGCAGCGCCGAGAGCTCCATTGGCAACAACCCCTTCTCCTACGCCGTCCCCGCCGGAGCATACGGGGAGATCTGCTATGACGTGGCCATGTCCACCGTTGCCGCGGGCAAGATCGCCATGGCTGCAGACGAGGGCCGATCCATCCCGCTGGGCTGGCTGCTCGATCCGGACGGCAACCCCACGACCGATCCCGGCCAGCAGGCAAAAGGCGGTCCGCTGGTGCCCTTCGGCGGCTACAAGGGCTACGGACTGAGCCTGATGGTCGAAACGCTGGCGGGCATGCTCTCGGGCGGCGCGCTGCTGAAGGACATCCACGCCTGGAACAAGGACCCCGAACACAGCGGCAATGTCGGCCACTGCTTCGCCGTCATAGACCCCGCGCTTGTGAGCCCGGGCATCGATATTGCGGCCCGCGCCGAGCATGTGATCGCCGAGCTGAAAGCTTCGCGCAGAGCGCCCGGCGTGGACCGGATCTGCTTCCCCGGCGAGCTTGAGCAGGAAAAGCTGGCCATATCCCTTGCGCGCGGCATCGCGCTCCCGCCGGCCTCCGAGCATGCGCTGGCCCGGGCTGCCGCGCTGGTTGGACTGACATTCGACGCGCAGGCACTGGCCTGCGGTTCAGAAAACAGGAGGTTTTGAATTTGAATCGCTATGAATCGCTCCGGAACAAATTTGACACGCAGGCGCTCGTCTGCGGCATCACCTGCTCCATGATCCTTGATCCCATTCTCATCAGCAAAATGGATCATCCGCAGCTGGATTTTATGCTGTTCGACGCAGAGCACGGCCGCTATGACGCGCAGAATCTTCTGCCGCTGCTGCACGAGACCCGCATGATGGGCCTGCCGACGATCGTCCGGATCTCCGACGCCTACTATCACCTGGCAGCCAAGGCGCTGGATATGGGCGCCGACGGCATCATGCTGCCGAGAACAGAGACCGTAGAGCAGCTGAAACGCGCTGTGGACGGCCTGTGCTTCCATCCCGTCGGGCGCAAGGGCGTCGGCGGCATCGGGCAGCTGCGGCCGGGCGAGGAATTTGCGTCGTTCAGCCGCACGCGTTTCCTCCTGCCGCAGATCGAATCCCCGAAGGGGATCGAGAACCTGCCGGAGATGCTGCGCACCTTCGGAGCGCAGATCTCCGCCGTCATGATCGGGCCCTACGATATGTCGGTCATGGTGGGCACGCCTCTGGATATTTTCTCCGACGCCGTGCTGGAGAGCGTCCGGAAGATCTTTGAGATCTCCCATGCGTTCGGCAAGTCCTGCGGCATTTTCTGCGACGATCTTGCCGCGGCCCGCCGCTTCCGCGCCCTTGGCGCGAACGTCATCTGGACGGGAATGGACACCGCCATCATCAGCAAAGCCGTCACGCAGACGGTCGAGGATGTGCTGACGCTCCGCTGAACCCGCCTCAAACGCCGACCGCCCGCCGGGAGCTCCCGGCGGGCGGCTTTTTTTCTTTTTTTGCGCACGGCACGTTTACGGTGCGTCCGTGCGGGCCGGGAGGAACCAGTCGATGTAATCCGACGGCTCGCTGACCGCGCCGCGCGTGGTATAGACTGCAAAATTCTTGAACAGGACGGGCGTGATATATCCGCGCTCGCACACGCGCTTATAGAGGTTATAGGTGTTGCCGCTGTTGACCAGTGCCAGCGAACAGAGGTTCATCATCGTTCCGTCCGCCAGCGAGCCATAGTTGAGCGTGCCCGTCGCGCCGAAAAACGGCGACAGGTCAAAGTTCGGAGACAGGCGCACCTCGCCGTAGTAGAGGTCAAAATTTCCGCTGAGCAGTGCCTTTTTGTAGTCGCTGTATTCCATGGACTGCAGCTTCAGGTCGAAGCCGCGCTCATTGAGCATCGTCACAATGGCGCTGGCCGCCTGCACCCGCGCAAACGACGACGAGCAGACGATCATCGTACCCGAGACGGGCAGCGCATAGCCCAGGCTCGGGACATAGACGTCCAGGATGCCGTCATTGTCCATATCCTTGACGGCTGCGCTTTCAAGCTGCGCGTCGTATGAACCCGGGTCGTACGCAAAGCTGTTGGCCAGCTTGACGTCGTAGGCCCGGCTGTTCGGGGAGCACGGCAGCGTGCTCGGCATGGCAAAGCCGCTCATGACCTCGGAGACGATCTTCTCCCGGTCGACGGCATAGGTGACGGCGCCGCGCAGGCCATAGTTGGAAAAGACATTTGAGCCGATGTTGTAGCCGATGTACTGCATGACGGTTGTCGTCTGGTCCCAGAGCTCATAGTCGCTGTGAAAGCCCGCATAGGCGGAGGAGTTCGGGTCGGACAGCACAAGATTGACCGTCTCATACTCGAAATTATCGCGGATATCCGCGGAGGTGACCACAGGCGTGAGCGCGATCTCATCAAAGCTCACAAGCGGGTCCGTTTTCTGCCACCAGCGGGAAAAGCGCTGGAGCTTCCCGTCTGCCAGGCGATACGGGCCCGTGCCGGGCGGGGATTCCAGCTCTGCGCTCCCGTCCCGGATGATGGGGATATCAAGCAGCAGCGGCAGACATTCGTATGCTTCGCTCGTGGTGATGTTCAGCACATAGGGCTCCGGCGCCGTAACTTCGGTGACAAAGCGCAGGCGCGCGCCGTAATAGTTGGAGCCCATGGCCGTGCGGATGGAGTAGACGGCGTCTTTGGCCGTGAAGGAGGTCCCGTCATGGAAGGAAACGCCGCTGTGCAGATACACGGTCGTGACGGTGCCGTCGTCCGAGACTGCATAGCGCTCCGCCAGAACCGGCTCGGCCTGGAACGAATTCGTCACGGCAAACAGCGGCTCATACAGGAACGAGAGGATCACGCGGTTGTTGAGACTCTCGCAGTCGTAGGGATGCAGGCCGTATTCCTGCTGGAAAGCCAGCCCGAAGGACTTCACCTCCGAGAAGGTCTCGGTCATAACAGCCGTACCCTGCTGGCTCGGCTGGTCCGCGGCAGTCCTGCCGGCCTCCTGCTGGGCGGCGACGCTCTGATCCTTGGCCGGGAAGAGCGTTTTGAGGAAGCTTCCCACCGGCGACGCACAGCCGCACAGCAGCGCAAGCGCAAGCGTCAGCGCCAGGCAGGCGCACAGACGTCGCTTCATGGCTCCTCTCCTCCTTTCAGCATGATAACGGCGGCCAGGCTTCCGCGCACGCCGCCCGTCACCCGGTGCGACCAGAACCGCTCCGGGCTGCACATGGTGCAGGCGCTGCTCACGTCCACCCGCCGGACACCTGCCCGCGCAAGCCAGATACGGTTGAGCAGCTTCAGATCCACATGGTATTTTTCTCCGCATTGCCGGAGCGCAGGCTCGGCCTCCGGGCCGAGCGCCTCGCGCATGGCCCGGGCCACCTCCGGCCCGACCTCGAAGCAGCAAAGGCCGATGCACGGGCCGATGGCCGCGCAGATGTTTTCCGGGCGGCAGCCATAAGCATCCTGCATGGCCTCCACGGCCGCCTTCACGATGCCCTTCGCCGTGCCGCGCCACCCGGCGTGCACGGCGCCGGCCGCCTGCCGCACAGGGTCAAAGAGCAGCACCGGCGTGCAGTCGGCGGAAAAGCAGCACAGCGCCACGCCCGGCTCATCCGTGATGCGGCCGTCGCACACATCCTGCGCCTCGCGCAGCAGCCCCGTGCCGCAGTCGGCAGCGGCGGTCACGCGGACGATGGCGGTGTGCTCCTGTTTGGTGAACACCGTCTGCTCCGGCCGGAAACCCACGGCCCGGCCCAGGAGACGGTAGTTTGCAAGTACGTTTTCCGGACGGTCGCCCCGGTGCGTACCGAGGTTGAGGGAGGCCAGCGCTCCCTCACTGACGCCGCCGAAGCGCGTGGAGAAGCAGTGGATGCTTCCCGCGAGCGCCGGGGCCGTCAGATATTCCAGCGCTCCCGCGCGGCGGACGGTCAGATCCATGGCTCAGCGTCCGTTTGCCGCGGCAAGATCCTTGTCCCGGCAGCATTTCTTGTATTTTTTCCCGCTGCCGCAGGGGCACGGATCGTTGGGGCCGACCTTGACCTTCTTGACCACGGGCTGGCGCTTGACGGTCTTGTCGCCGCCGGCGCCCTCGCCGGTGACCTTGGCCACGCGCTCACGCTTGAGCTGCTCGTCGGTGCGCAGGCGCACCAGGAACACACGCCGGACGATCTCCTCCTTGATGGCGTCGTTCATGGCCTCAAACATGTCGAAGCCCTCGCGCTTATACTCCACGACGGGATCTGTCTGCGCATAGGCGCGCAGGCGGATGCCCTGGCGCAGGTCGTCCATGGCGTCGATGTGGTCCATCCAGTATTCATCGACCACGCGCAGCGTGACGACACGCTCCACCTCGCGCATGACAGGGGCGGTATAGAGCTCCTCGCGCTTGGCATAGGACTGCTCCATCATGGACAGGAGCGTCTGCTCCGCCTGCTCCCGTGTCAGTTGGGCCAGCTCGCGCTCCGGCACCAGCCAGGCGTTTTTCGGGAAGAAGATATTCTCAAAGTGGCTCAGCAGCCCTGCGAATTCCTGTGCGTTCTCCAGGTGCGTCCGCTCTCCGAACGCGCCGGCCGTATAGGTCTGCACATAGAAGCGCATCATGGACTCGATGTTCCTGTGCAGATCTTCGCCGTCCAGCACCTGGCGGCGCTGCTCATAGATGATCTTGCGCTGGATGTTCATGACGTCGTCGTATTCCTGGACGCTCTTGCGGGACTGGAAGTTGCGGCTTTCAACGGAGCGCTGCGCGTTCTCGATGGCGCCGGAGAGGATCTTGGCGTCGATGGGCGTATCCTCGTCGATGCCGAGCGACTCCATCATGTTCATGATGCGTTCGGAGCCGAACAGGCGCATGACGTCGTCCTGCATGGACAGATAGAACCGGGACGCGCCGGGGTCGCCCTGGCGGCCGGATCGGCCGCGCAGCTGGTTGTCGATGCGGCGCGACTCATGGCGCTCGGTGCCGATGATGAACAGGCCCCCGGCCTTTCGGACGCGCTCCGCCTCCCGGTCGACCTCCTGCTTATGGACGGCATAGGCCGCGCGGTACGCCTCGCGCGCGGCAAGCACCGCCGGGTCCTCCGTCTCGGCAAAGGAGTTGGACTCCGCGATCAGCTCGTCGGAGAGGCCCTGCCTGCGCAGATCCGCCTTGGCCATGAACTCGGCGTTGCCGCCGAGCATGATGTCCGTGCCGCGGCCCGCCATGTTCGTGGCGATGGTCACAGCGCCGGGATGGCCGGCCTGCGCAATGATCTCCGCCTCTTTTTCGTGATACTTGGCGTTGAGGACGTTGTGGGTAATGCCCTCCTTCTTGAGCATGGCCGACAGCAGCTCGGATTTCTCGATGGAGATGGTGCCGACCAGAACAGGCTGATCCTTCTCGTGGCATTCGCGGATCTGGCGGATGACGGCGCGGAATTTGCCGGCCTCGGTCTTATAGACCATATCGGGGTAGTCGATGCGGATAACGGGCTTGTTCGTGGGGATCTCGACGACGTCGAGATCATAGATGCCGCTGAACTCCTCCTCCTCGGTGAGGGCGGTGCCGGTCATGCCGGAGAGCTTTTTATAAAGACGGAAGAAATTCTGGAAGGTGATGGTGGCGAGCGTCTTGTTCTCACTGGCGACCTTGACGTTTTCCTTGGCCTCAATGGCCTGGTGCAGGCCCTCGTTGTAGCGCCGGCCGTACATCAGGCGGCCGGTGAACTCGTCCACGATGATGACCTGGCCGTCCTTGACGACATAGTCGGTGTCGCGCTTCATGAGTCCGCGCGCCTTCATGGCCTGGTTGATGTGGTGCGTGAGGGTGGTGTTCTCCGGGTCGGAGAGGTTCTCCACCTGGAAAAACTGCTCCGCCTTGGCGATGCCCTGCTGGGTCAGGGAGACGGTGCGCTCCTTCTCGTCCACAACATAGTCGCAGTCATACTGATCCTGCAGCTCCTTGTCGTCGGTCTTGGAAAAAACCTTGCGGCGCAGGCGGGAGACGAAATAGTCCGCCATTTCATAGAGCTTGGACGACTCCTCGCCCTTGCCGGAGATGATGAGCGGCGTGCGCGCTTCGTCGATGAGGATGGAATCCACCTCGTCAACGATGGCAAAGTTGTGGCCGCGCTGCACCATCTCGGACTTATAGATCGCCATGTTGTCGCGCAGGTAATCGAAGCCGAGCTCGTTGTTGGTGCCGTAGGTGATGTCGGCGGCATAGGCCTCGCGGCGTTCGTTGGAATTGCGGTCATGGATGATGAGGCCGACCGTCAGGCCCAGGAAGCGATAGACCTTGCCCATCCACTCCGAGTCGCGCTTGGCCAGATAATCGTTGACGGTGACGATGTGCACGCCCTCGCCGGTGAGGGCGTTGAGGTAGGCCGGGAGAATGGCGACGAGCGTCTTGCCCTCGCCGGTCTTCATTTCAGCGATGCGCCCCTGGTGGAGCACGATGCCGCCGATGACCTGCACGCGGTACGGCCGCATGCCGAGCACACGGTCCGCCGCCTCGCGGCAGACCGCAAATGCTTCCGGCAGCAGCTCATCGAGCGTCTGGCCGGCAGCCAGGCGGTCGCGGAATTCCTGCGTTTTGGCGCGCAGCTCGCCGTCGGAGAGCTTGCGGTACGGCTCCTCGAGCGCCATGACGGCGTCCACTGTGGCGTTGAGCTTTTTGACCTCGCGCTCGGAGCGCGTGCCGAATACTTTTGCAAACAGACCCATATTTCAGACCTTTCTGCGCCCCGTGGGGCGCGCAGAGCGTAATTTCCATGTTCAATATTGCATTATACCACATGGGCCGCGGCAAAAAAAGAAGAAATTGTGAATTTCCGCCCGCGCTTGCGCGCCTGCCGCATCCATGGTAGAATAGGCGCACAAGGGGGCATGACCATGGACTATCCCAAGACAGGGCTCCGCCGCGGCGAGGAGACCCGGGCGCGCAGCGCGCGCATCGTCTATGACAACCAGCTGGACTGGGCCGACGACGTGTGCGAAAGCGGCTGCGTGGCCGACGTGGTGGACAGCCGGATGCAGTTCGTCGCACGCGGCTTTTTCCACGCTTCGTCCACACTGGCGGTGCGCATCCTGACCTTCGATCCGGAGGAGGCCATCGACCGCGCGTTCTTCCGCCGCCGCATCGAGGCCGCATGGCAGACGCGCCGCCGGCTCGGCTTTGAGAACTCCTGCCGCGTCGTCTTCGGGGAATCCGACGGCCTGCCCGGCCTGACGGTCGATAAGTTTGCCGACTGTCTGAGCTTCCAGATCACAAGCCTCGGCCTTGAGCGCCGGAAGCAGGAGCTGATCCAGATCCTGACGGAGCTCTTTTCGCCGCGCGGCATCTATGAGCGCGACGACCTGGCCGTTCGTGAAAAGGAGGGCCTCCCGCTTCTGACCGGGTGCGTCTATGGCGATGTGCCGGAGGACATCCTCATCCGCGAGCACGACGCGCAGATGCACGTGCACATTGCGGACGGGCAGAAAACGGGCCATTTTCTTGACCAGCAGGAGAACCGCGGCCGTCTGCGGCCCTATGCCCGGGATATGGACGTGCTGGACCTGTGCTGCTGCACAGGCGGCTTTTCGATCCACGCCGCGCTCTACGGGGCGCGCAGCGTCACGGCCGTGGACGTCTCGGAGCAGGCGCTTGCGCTCGTGCGGCAGAACGCTCTGTGCAACGGCGTGGAGGGGCGCGTGGAGACCGTCTGCCAGGATGCGTTCGCATACGTCCGCGCGGCCTGCGGGCAGGGGCGGCAGTTCGGCCTTGTGATCTGTGATCCGCCCGCGTTCGCAAAAAGCCGCGGCGCGCTGGAGGGCGCGTACCGCGGCTATAAGGAGCTCAACCTGCGCTGCATGAAGCTGACCGCGCCGGGCGGCGTTCTGGTCACATGCTCCTGCAGCCGGCCGATGACGCCGGAGCTGTTTCTGCAGATGCTGCGGGAGGCCGCGGCAGACTCCGGACGCGAGGTGCGCCTGCTTGAGCCGCTCATGCAGTCACGCGACCACCCTGCCTCGCTCGCTTCGCCGCAGGCGCTCTATCTCAAGGGCTATATCCTGCAGGTCCTGTAAGAGGAGGCCGCTCGGATACCCTTCAGCAAAAAACGGGGATGCTGCAGCATCCCCGTTTTTTTATGGGTCATTCACTTTTGGGCATATCCCAGGCGCTGTGGTCCGTGTGCAGCAGGTGGTGCGAACGCTCGCCCAGCGGCTTCTCCAGATACTCCTTGTAGAGCGTCAGGATCTCGGGGTTCTCATGCGAGAAACGAAGCTTCATGTTGCTGTCCAGCTTCCACAGGAGCTTGCCGCGTTCATCGGCCAGCTCGCAGCCATCGTGGATCGGCTGGCCGCCGCCGCCCGCGCAGCCGCCCGGGCAGGCCATGATCTCCACGAAGTCATATTCCACAGTGCCGGCCTCGATGGCTTCAAGCAGACGTCTGGTGTTGCCCAGACCGCTCGCCACCGCCACGCGGACATCGCCCGCGCCGGGGATGGAGAATACGGCCTCCTTCCAGCCCTTGATGCCGCGCACATCGCGGAATGCGTCCGGATCGGGATTCCGGCCGGTGATGAGATAGTACGCGCTGCGCAGCGCGGCATCCATAACGCCGCCGGTGGCGCCGAAGATCACAGCTGCGCCGGTACCGGTGCCCAGGGGGCTGTCGAACTCCGTCTCCTCCAGGTAGGCCGGGTCGATCATCGCGGTGCGGAGCATGCGCACCGCCTCGCGTGTAGTGAGCACCACGTCCACATCGCGCGT
Organism: Oscillospiraceae bacterium; assembly: GCA_902803075.1. Taxonomy (GTDB): domain Bacteria; phylum Bacillota; class Clostridia; order Oscillospirales; family Oscillospiraceae; genus CAG-170. Next base: position 19,329 of record CADCOJ010000236.1, read on the forward strand.
GCCGCTGGAGCGCATGGTCGGCAGCTCCGACTCCGCCTTCTTGGACGTGCAGGGCATGATGGAGACCAGGAACAGCTTCTCCGGCGCAACGCCCAGCTTCTCGGCAAAATAGCTCTTGGTCACGGCGCCGAACATCTGCTGCGGCGACTTGGCCGTGGAGAGATTGCCGGTGAACTGCGGGAACTGGCCCTTCACAAAGCGGACCCAGCCCGGGCAGCAGGAGGTGAACATCGGCCACTTGTACTGGTCGCGGTGGGTGAAGCGCTCAATGAACTCGCTGCCCTCCTCCATGATGGTGAGGTCGGCGGAAAAGTTGGTATCGAACACATAGTCAAAGCCGATCTGCTTGAGCGCGGTGACCATGCGTTTGGCTGTCGCCTGCTCGGGATCGAGCCCGAAATACTCCGCCCACGCCACACGGATGGCCGGCGCCATCTGCACGACCGTGATGCGCTCCGGATCGGCCAGGGCCGCATAGACCTCCTCGGTGTCGTCGCGCTCTTCCAGTGCGCCGACCGGGCAGTGCGTCACACACTGGCCGCAGAACGTGCAAAGGGAGGTGCTGAGCGTCTGCGCCTTCGATACGCCGACAGTCGTCCGGGAGCCGGTCCCGACCAGGTCCCAGATGTTCATGGTCTGGATCCTGTCGCAGACCTGGACACAGCGCATGCACTTGACGCAGCGGTTCTCGAACCGCAGGATCGGGGATGTATAGTCCAGTTTGGACTCGCGCAGCTTTTTCTTGTAGGGAGCGCCGAGCAGGTTCATATCGTTCGAGAGCTTCTGCAGCTTGCAGTTGCCGCTGCGCGTGCACTTGACGCAGTTGACCTCATGCTGGCTCAGAAGAAGCTCCAGATTGACGCGGCGCGCCGAGCGCACGCGCGGAGAATTGGTGCGGATGACCATTCCCTCGGCGACGACGTTGTCGCATGCAGGGAACAGCTGCTCATGGCCCTCGATCTCCACCACGCA
>CADCOJ010000237.1 GCA_902803075.1 Oscillospiraceae bacterium
GCGGAGGATCGCTGCATAGTCGATGTCCTTGTAGCTGCCGATCATTACGAGCGTGTGCGTGTCGGACTGGCGCAGCAGGTACTCCATTTCATGGATCTTATAGGCCGTGTTGACCGTGACGAGCACCGCGCCGATCTTCACCGCAGCCCAGAACGTGATGAACCATGCCGGGATATTCGTCGCCCAGACCGCCACATGATAGCCCGGCTTGACGCCGAGACTGATGAGCGCAGCCGCCGCCTGATCGACGTCGCGGCGGAACTGCGTATAGGTGCGCGTATAGTCGAGCGTTGTATAGCGGAAGGCAAGCTGATCCGGATAGCGATCCGCGACCTCATCAAGCACCTGTGAAAAGGTCTTGTCGATCACATCATAGCGCTTCCAGGGGAAGGAGCCTGTGTGGCTGCGGTTGTAATAAAGCGGCGCGCTGTCCTTGCGGGCCTGGCTGCTGCGCGAGAGGAAGCTGGCAAAATGCGTCAGCACGATGTCGGGGTCGGTGATCTCCTCGTTCCACGCCGCGGCGACAAAGCCCTCGTAATTGAGGGAGCTGAGCGCGCGGATGAACGTCTCCACAGGCAGCTCGCCCTCGCCCAGCAGCACGTCCGCGCCGTCCCGGCGATCGCCCAGGCGGACATAGCGGATATATGCGCCGAGCTGGCGGATGGTATCGTCGGCGGATTCGTGGGCCGTGAAATACGTCTCGCGGATATTCCACGCCGCGCCGACCGCGCCGGAGGCCAGCGCGCTTATGAGCTCCGTCAGTCTCTGCGTGCTGCTGAGCGCGCCGCAGGTCTCGAACAGGAGCTCCACATCGAGCTGTTCCGCCCGACGGATGGCCGGCTCAAGCTGCGTGTGCAGCGTATCCGGCGCCACCTGTCCGTCCACATGCAGGATCACGAACTCCGCGCCGCACCGGTCCGCATACTCCACATAGCGCCGCAGCTCCCCGGGCTGCGCCGATTCCACGTTCGTCGGGCATGTCAGCGCCGCGACCTGCAGCCTGCGGTTGCGCAGCTTCCGCCTGGCGTCGCCCGCGCTGGCGCTGCGGAGCACGCTGTCGGCGTGCATACGGCGCTCGGCCTCGGCGTCCCGGATCTCGATGGCTGCGTAGCCATAGTCATATGCAAGCTGACAGGTCTCCAGAAACGTGGCGCAGCGCACGTTTTCAGTTGAAAAAGTCAGTTTCATGTCAATGCTCCTCAAAGACGATCTTGTTGAGCGCGTTGATGTAGGCCTGGATGCTCGCGCCGACGATGTCGGTGGAAAGGCCGTTTCCGGCATAGAGCTTTCCGCCGCTTCTGAGCCGGACGAGCGCGGAGCCCAGCGCCTCCTTGCCCTCGGTCACGGCCTGGATCTGGAAATCGTCAAGCTCAAAGTGCGAGCCGATGCTCTGCTCAATGGCGCGGAAGGCCGCGTCGATGGGTCCGCTGCCGGTCGCTACGCCGCAGAATGTCTGTTCGCCCCGCCAGAGCGTGACCTGCGCCATGGAGGCGCCGGCGCTCATGCAGTTGGCCGAGAAGGCGCTGAGGTGGTAGGTCGTCGGCACCTGCATGGCGTTCGAGGCGATGAGTGCCTCCAGCTCGCGCGTACCGAGCGGCCCCTTCTGCGCGCTGAGACCCAGCAGCGCTTTATAGATCCGGCCGCAGTCGTCGTCAGAAAGCTCATAGCCCAGCGCCTGCACGGCCGCGCAGACATCGGAGAGCGTGCTGTCCGTATCAAGGAAGACGTCGGCCTCCTCCGCCCGGGCATCTGCGGCGGCAGGATGACGGTCCGTGCGCAGGTGATGCAGCGTCTGTGAAATATCCCGGTGCAGCTCGGTCACCCGGAGCGCCGACGCAGCGCCGATAGACTCGCCGCGGGCGTCCAGCATTACGGCCAGCGCCTCCGTGGAAAGCACATCCGTGCCGGTCATTGAGGTCTTGACGCCATCCGCCCCGGCAGCCAGCGCGGCCATGGCGCAGGCGGGCGCCATGTGGATGGCGTCGGTCAGGCTCAGCAGCAGCGGGACGGGCACAGCATCGCGAACCTGCCGGACAAGCGCGGCGATCTCCTCAGGAAGCGACGTGCCGACGTCATCGCAGAGTGTCACGGACGTGGCGCCGCAGCGTATGGCCGCTTCGCATGCCTTCCGGACAAACGCGGCGTCTGCGCGCGTGGCGTCAAGCGCGGAGAACTCCACCTCCGCACAGCGCACTTTCGCCAGCGCGACAAGCGTTTCGATCCGCTCCAGCATGGCGGCTTCCTTGGCACGGAAGCCATATTCCATCTGCGCCGTGGCCACGGGCAGCATGACCTGAAGGCAGGGCTTCTGCGCCGTGCTGACGCACTGCCACGCCTGCTCCACACCCGTTTCATCATATCCCACAGGAATGGCCAGGCGGCTGTTCGTCACCATGGCGGCGATCGTCCGGCCGATGATCCGGTCCTCCCTGGCCTTTGTGACAGGCGGCAGCTCGATCTGGTCTGCCCCGATGGCGTCGATGCAGGCGGCGACGGCCTTCTTCTCCCGGAAGAGCAGGCTGTCTGCGTCGTCCTGCGCAAATTTTCTCAGGGTAAAATCGGAAACAAAGACTTTTCTCATGGACACTCCCTCACTTTGCGAAAAAAATCAAAACACCCCGCAGAGACCTTCCGGTCTCTGCGGGGTGATCAGGTTTCAAGCTGACCACGGTACCACCCGTGTTGCCGCGCGCGGCGGCCGCTCATCAGGCTCAGGCAAGCCCTACGGCTGTAACGGGCCGCCCCGGGGACTTCTACTGCATGACGGTTCAAAGCCCAGCTCCGATGTGAGGCTGCTTCAGGGTCTCCTGCCGCCTTGCACCAACCGGCGGCTCTCTGGATGGGTGCATCCTGAACACATAATATCTTCATCGCTTTTCTGTATGAAATTGTCGATAGTATAAACGAAACGCGGCGACTTGTCAATCCTTTTTTCACAGGCAGGCGTCTCCCACGCGGCCGGAACGGAAACAAAAAGAGCCTGCGGCCGCCCGTGCGGCGTGCAGGCTCCCGAAGGAAACGCAGATCTGTTCAGACGGCCAGCTCGCGGTTTTTGAGCTGGAGCTGCAGTTTGTCAGCAATGAGCGCAATGAACTCGCTGTTCGTCGGCTTGCCCTTTGTGTTCGAGACCGTATAGCCGAAAAAGCGCTGCAGCGTCTCAAGATCGCCGCGGTCCCACGCGACCTCGATGGCGTGGCGGATCGCCCGTTCCACACGCGAGGGCGTGGTGGCAAAGGTTTTGGCGACCTGCGGATAGAGCACCTTTGTGATGGCGTTGATCACATCCATGTCGCCCACGGCGATGATGATCGCCTCGCGCAGATACTGATAGCCCTTGATATGCGCGGGCACGCCGATCTCATGGATCATGGAGGTGACCATGGCCTCGATGCTGGCCTCATGGCGCTTCTGCACCTCCTGGCGGAGCTGTCCCTCCAACGTGGTCATTTCCCGCACACGCTCGCAGACTGCGTCAAATTCGCACGGCTTCGTCATGAAGTACTGCACGCCAAGGCTCGACGCCATGTTCGCAACATAATCCGTCATGAATCCGGTCAGCACCAGCGCCGCCGGCGGCTTATCCATCTCGCGCGCCCGTTTGAGCACAGCGATCCCGTCCAGTTTTGCAAGCATCAGGTCAAGGATCAGGATGTCCGGCGCAGTCTGGCGCATCAGCTCCACTGCGCGCACACCGTCGGACGCCGTTCCCACGACCTCAAATCCGGAGACCTGCTCCAGTCTCCGTTTCAAAAGCCCGCAGAACTCTTCGCCCGGATCTGCGAGCATGATTTTGACACGGTTGTTCATCATTGACCTCTCCTCATCTGTATGAACTTGGTTCCTGTCAGACACGGTCTGCTCTATCGCTGCGACACTCATAATGTAGCATATCGCCGCATATTTTGCAATTATGTTAATGGAATTATTTTCCACAATTATTCGACACGATCCGACATAATCTGCATCTGACTGTACTTTTCCGGCAGATTCCGTCATGTTCACCATCTGCGCAGGCAAAAACCCTCCCGGCGGAGCCGGGAGGGTTTTTGTCTTTCATTCATGGGATCAGCAGCACGAAGCCGGAGCCGCCGGCGTCCGCCGCGGTCTTTGCCGGGCGGACGCGAACCGCGCCGTCCGCATCCGCAAGCGCCTGAAGAAGCGCCTCATCCGCGGGATAGAGCACCGCGCCGTCCCCAAGCGGTTCGCCCGCAAGCTCTGCAAGCTCCGCCGGGGCGCTTCCGCGCACCAGGACGACCGGAAGGCCGGTCTCATCGGCAAGCTGCTGCGCGCGCGCCTCGGCCCTGCGCTGCTCGCGTCCGCTTCTGGTCAGAAGCGTCGGGCGCAGCGACGCGGTGGTGCTGCCGTGCAGGCCTGGCTGCCCGAGCAGGTGCGTGCCCGACAGAATGATCGCCAGTGCGGCCGCTGCCGCAAGTCCGGCGGCGGGGATCCAGGCGAATCTCTTCCGCCGCTTCTCCCGGCGGATCGACCGCATCACGCGGTCCTGAAGCTCAGGCGGCGCATCCAGCTGCGTCTGTCTGAGCGCATCGTCGATCTGACTGAGTGCCTGCCGTGCGTTCCGGCAGTCCTCACACGAGGAGAGATGTTCCTCCAACAGAGCCCTTCGGGCTTCATCCAGCTCGCCGTCCAGTTCTTCACTGATCAGCTGCAGAGCTTCCTCACAATTCATTGCTGTCCACCTCCGGCGTCCACACGTTTCGTCACGCTTTCAGACGAATCCGACGGGAAAAAGTTCCCGGCCTCCAGGATTTTTTTCAACTGGAGACGTGCGCGGGCGATGCGCGATTTGACTGTCCCGATCTTGATATCCAGGATCTGCGCGATCTGCTCATAGGAACGGTCGTCGATCACGCGCAGCTGCAGCACCTCACGGTACTCCGCAGGCAGCGCCTGCATGGCGGTCTGAAGCGCGCGGCTGGTCTCACGGAACTCCGCCTGCTCCTCCGGAAGCGGCGCAGGGTCCGGAATGGCATATTCCCTGCCCGTGGGATCATCCTCCGCCACCGTCAGCGATTCATGCTGCTGCCGCCGGCGGCGGCGCAGAAAGTCGATGCAGACGTTGTTGGTCAGCCGGTAGAGCCAGGTGGAAAAGGCAGCGTCAAACTGATACTGATCCAGACAGCGCCATGCGCGCAGGAAGGCCTCCTGCGACAGATCCAGCGCGTCATCCGGATTGCCGGACATGCGCCAGCAGAGATTGTAGACATTTTTCTGGTGCTCGATCACGAGCTCCTCAAACGCCCGCTCATCCCCCTGTGCCGCGCGGCGGACCCGTTCGTCTTCGTGCTGCATGGCTTCACCTCAAATCCCGCTTGATTCCTGCGGCGATCGCCTCGATGTCCGCCATCGACGAGATCGCTGAGATCTTTTCTTTGTAATATCCGCTGTATGGCACGCCCCGCAGGTACCACGCAAAATGCTTGCGTGCCTCCAGACAGGCGATATGCTCGCCCTTATCCTCCCGCGCAAGCGCAAACTGGCGCAGCGCCGTATCTACCCGGGCGCTGAGGGGCGGCCGATCCGGGATGGGTGCGCCGTCCAGCGCAGCCTGCACCGCCGGGAAGACCCATGGGTCTCCGAAGGCCGTCCTGCCAAGCATGAACAGTTCCGCACCGGTGCGCGCACGGCAGCGGACGGCGTCTTCCGGCGTAACGATATCGCCGTTTGCGACGACGGGGATCCGGACCGCATGCCGGACCTGTGTGATGCAGTCCCAGTCCGCCGTGCCGGAATAGAGCATCGTCTTTGTCCGGCCGTGCACGGCGATGGCCGCCGCCCCCGCCTGCTCCAGGCAGACGGCCAGCTCGGCCGCATTGCAGCTGCCCTTGTCCCAGCCCTTGCGCATCTTCACCGTGACGGGGACCGGGACCGCACGGCAGACCGCTTCCACGATCCGCGCGGCAAGCTCCGGGTCGCGCATGAGCGCGCAGCCGTCACCATTGCCCACGATCTTCGGCATGGGGCAGCCCATATTGATGTCCAGAAAATCAGCGCCGGAATGCTCCAGCGCCAGCTGCGCGCCCTCGGCCATGATGGTGGGGTCGCTGCCGAAGATCTGCACGCCGCAGATCCCGCCGACGGTCCTGCGCAGCAGGGAGAGACTCTTTTTGTCGCGGTAGACGAGCGCGCGCGAGGAGACCATCTCCGTCACTGTGACCGCTGCGCCGAGCTCCGCACATACGCACCGGAATGCCCAGTCCGTCACGCCCGCCATCGGTGCAAGCACCGTGTTCCCACGGATCTCCAGTTCTCCGAGCCGCATCCGTCCGCCTCCCCTCTTTGCGGAGATTGTATCATGTTCCCGCCGGGATGACAAGAAAAATCGAAGCGTCCTCCGCCCTGCACGGCCGGAGAACGCCTCCGATCGGTCCGCGCCCGGTTCAGTCCGTCGAGAGCGTGTCGTCCTGGTCGATCCAGTCCTGCACGGGGACGATGGTAAACTCCGTCTTGCTGCTGCGGATGACCACGCGGCGCAGACCGGCGTTGATGATCATGCGCCTGCACATGGAGCACGAGGTGGCGTCCGAGAGGATCTGCCCGCTCTTGGCGTCATGGCCGACCAGATAGATGTCGCCGCCGATGCATTCGTTGCGCGCGGCGGAGATGATGGCGTTGGCCTCCGCATGGACGCTTCGGCAGAGCTCATACCGCTCCCCCCGCGGCACCTGCATCTGCTCACGCACGCAGTAGCCGAGGTCGCAGCAGTTTTTCCGGCCCCGCGGCGCGCCATTGTAGCCCGTAGCTACGATTTCGTCATTGCGGACGATGATCGCCCCATACTTGCGCCGCAGGCAGGTCGAGCGTTCCAGAACCGTTTCCGCGATGTCCAGATAATAGTTTTCCTTTTCGATGCGTTCCATATCTCCGCCTCCCTTTTTCTGCAGTATATCACATTCCCCCCGCGCGCACAACGAAAAACTTGCCCGCATGTGCGTTTTGTGTTATACTGTAGAAAATTCGGGAAAGGCGGTGGACACCATGAAACGCAATCGAACGCTCTGCGTGCTGCTCGCGCTCCTGCTTGCATTGTCCGCGCTGCCTGCACCGGCCTCCGCGGCAGATCTGTTTTTCGTCGCCGTGAACGATTCGATTCCCCTCACGCTCACCATTCTCCCTTATGACGCAGGCTCCACGCTCTATGTTCCCTATCAGGTCTTTGATTCGCGCCCCGGCGGCGTGACGCCGTCTTATACGCAGTCCGAAAACTCCTTTATCCTCTTTACACGCTCGCTGCGCCTGTATTTTGACCTTGCAGAAAACAGCGTCACCGACGAGAGCGGCAAAGCCTATGACGCAACCGTCACCTACCGCAACGGCGTCCTGTATCTCCCGCTTTCTTTCTGCGCTGCACATTTCGGCCTCAAGGCTGCCATGCTCCAAAGCTCCGCAGGCTATCCCGTCCTGCGTTTCACAACGGGAAGCGAGGTCTATGACGACGATCTGTTTATTGAAAAAGCCGAAAATCTGATCGCCTACCGCGCCGGGCAGTCCGACCAGACGCAGCCGCCTGATACGCAGCCGGTCACGCCGGTCACGCAGGATCCGCAGCCGGAGCAGAAGCCGGACGATCCTCCGGATGAGCCGCCGCTGCCGCCCGCCGTCGTTTATCTGGCCTTCGCCGACGCAGCGTCCATGCGGGAAACGATGCAGGCACTGGAAAGCGCCCAGCTGCGCGGAGCGTTCTTCCTCACGGAGCAGGAGATCCGCAGCGATCCCGCGCTGGTGCGGGAGCTGCTGGCTTCCGGCCACCGGATCGGCCTCCGGCCGGAGCCGGGTGCAGAGGACCTGAGCGCTTCCCTGCTGGCCGCCAATAACGCGCTGGACGAAGTGATTCTGCAGCGCTCGCTCCTGGTCCTGCTGCCCGAGGGTGCGGACGCACCCGTCGGCTTCTGCTTCTTTACAGAACCCGCCGAGCCGCTCACGGCGCAGGAAGTTGCCTCCGACCATGAGAACGCGCATCTGTTGGTCTGTACATCTGACGCCGCGGAGACACTTTCCGTGCTGTCCGCCCATCAGGCCGATGTCCGCATGCTCCGTGAAACGACCGATGCCCCCTGATCCAGAAGTTTTTTCAAGATTGCAAAGAAAATGCTTGCATTTCTCGGAATGATCTGATATAATAACTCACGCCGATGGGGGTATAGCTCAGCTGGGAGAGCGCTTGAATGGCATTCAAGAGGTCAGCGGTTCGATCCCGCTTATCTCCACCA
>CADCOJ010000238.1 GCA_902803075.1 Oscillospiraceae bacterium
CTCCCGGCAATCGTCCCCGGCCAGAGCGCCGACGCCGCAAGTCCGAACGCAAAGCCCGGCGCATCCGGCATTGCGCAGTACAGCAGCCAAAGCGTCACCGGCATCGTCAGATTCAGCGCGAACTGTCCGAGCAGCGACGGCGCGGCCCATTCCGCGCAGAATGCGATCAGGACGGCAGCCGCCGGGAGCGAAAGCCAGGCAGCGCGTCCGGGGCCAAGCCGGTCACAGACGAAGCCGCCGGCAGTCTTTCCTGCAAACACAAAGGCCGTCAGAAGCAGCGTCAGTCCGGCGGTGGTCTTCCACGGGAAGCGCACCGCGTTTCCGCCCACCGCGCGCACCGCAACGGCCGCCGTCAGAAGCAGCACCGCAGCAAGCGGCACGTCTGCACCGCGCTCCGGACGCTCCGGGGCGGCCTGCTCCGCATGTTCCCTGCGTGCGGCCGGGATCACTGCCGCAGCGGCAGCGGTCAGAAGCACGGCGAACAGCACGCCAAGCTGCGGCCAAAGCGTCCCGAGCGTGAGCCCGACTGCGCCCGGCGCAACAAACACGCCGAGGCTGCCCGCCTTCCCGCCGCTGGAACGGAGCGTCATTGCGCCGCCCGCCACATGGAACACGCTGTTGCCCACGCCGACGAGGCACACACGAAAAACCGCCGGGAGCGGCAGCGCAAAGCCCAGCACCACCAGCAGCATGGCTGCGCACGCAGCGCAGGCGTCGCGCCGCAGGCGGTCGGCAGCCAGTCCCACCAGACACTGCGTGGAAAAAGCCAGGGTGTTGTACAGCAGCACGAGGAGCGCAAACGCCTCCGATGCGCGGACAGGCCCGAGCATCACAGCCGCACAGAGCGCATCTACCAGCAGGTGGGCTGCAGAATCGATCAAAAGCAGCATGGTTTCCCCCTCTCCCGGTCAGGCTGGGTCCATATTCAGTTTACTACACCGGAACTGGTTTGTAAACGGGAAAACACACCGGCATGCGCCGGTTGCAAACGAGCCGCCTGTGTGATATTCTGGAAACAGAACCGATCAGGGAGATGCAGACTATGCCGTTTCAGATCATCCGCAGCGATATCACGACAATGAAGACGGACGCCATTGTAAACGCAGCCAACGAGACGCTGCTCGGAGGCGGCGGCGTGGACGGCGCCATCCATCGGGCTGCCGGCCCGGAACTCCTGGCAGCATGCAGGACGCTCGGCGGCTGCCGGCCCGGCGAGGCAAAGCTCACCAGCGGCTTCCGCCTGCCTTGCCGCTATATCATCCACACCGTCGGCCCGATCTGGCAGGATGGCGCGCATGGGGAGGCGGAAACGCTGGCCGCGTGCTACCGGAACAGTCTGGAGCTTGCGCGGGCGCACCGCTGCCGGTCGATCGCGTTCCCTCTGATCTCCTCCGGTGCATACGGGTATCCGAAGGATCTCGCGCTGCAGACAGCCGTGCATGAGATCAGCCGTTTCCTGCTCACAAACGAGATGCAGGTCACCCTTGTCGTCTTTGACAGCGCTTCGTTCCAACTCAGCCGCCACCTGCTCGACCCCGTCCGGTCTTTCATCGACGAGAACTATGTCCGCGCGCACACCGACGTCAGCCGGCGGGAGGTCCGTTTTCTCAGGAACGAATGCTTTGCAGACATGGCGGCCATGCAAGCGCCGCCGGGCATTGCCCCGGAAGCAGTCCGTCCGTCCTCTGCTGCAAGGCCCCAGAGCGCAGAAAAGCCCGGCGCGGACCTGAAAGAAAAGCTCTCACAGCTCGATGAAGGCTTTTCGGTCATGCTCCTGCGGAAGATCGACGAGCGCGGGATGACGGACGCCGAATGCTACAAACGCGCCAACATCGACCGCAAGCTCTTCTCCAAGATCCGCAGCAGCAAGACCTACCGGCCCAGCAAGCCGACTGTCCTTGCCTTTGCCATCGCGCTGGAGCTGAGCCTTGAGGAGACGCAGGATATGCTCCGAAAGGCCGGGTTCGCGCTGTCGCACAGCAGCAAATTTGACATCATTGTGGAATACTTCATCGTCCACGGCAACTACAACATCTTCGAGCTCAACGAGACGCTCTTTGCCTTTGACCAGTGCCTGCTCGGCGCGTGAATGTCGCCTGGCAGGCGACCACAAATGCGTGAAAATCTCCTATTCTGTAACTGTAAAAAACAACAGCGCACACGACAGGAGGTTTTACCATGAAAAACGATCTGACAGAACTTGTATTCATCCTTGACCGCAGCGGCTCCATGAGCGGACGCGAGGAGGATACCATCGGAGGCTTCAACGCGATGATCCGCAAGCAGCGCAGCCAGCCGGGCCGCGCCCTCGTCTCCACGGTGCTCTTCGACCACGTCAGCCAGGTCCTGCACGACCGCGTTCCGCTTGCAGACGTGCCGGAAATGACTGCCGGAGATTACACCGTCCGAGGCAGCACGGCACTTGTCGACGCCATCGGCGGCGCGATCCACCACATCGGCAGCATCCACAAATATGCCCGTCCGGAGGACGTGCCGGAGCACACGCTCTTCATCATCACCACCGACGGCATGGAAAACGCCAGCACACACTACCCGAGCGACGAGGTCAAGAAAATGATCCAGCGGCAAAAGCGCAGATTCAACTGGGAGTTCCTGTTCATCGGCGCAAACATCGACGCTGTGGAGACCGGCAGGCGCTTCGGCATCCCGCGCGAACGCGTGGCCAACTACGTCTGTGACCGGGAAGGCACAGAGCTCATGTTCCGGAGCGTGAACGACGCCGTCAGCCAGGTGCGTGCGTGCGCGCCGCTCCGTTCGGACTGGAACGCGCGCATGGAGCAGGACAAAAAGCAGCGCGGGAAATGATAGGCAGAACCGCAAACAGCCCGACGCACATGCGTCGGGCTGTTCTTTTTTGTCGGTTATGTCCGACCGGTCTGCTGGACGCCCCAGATGCCGAAAACGATCAGCAGGCAGAACAGGAGGCCCAGCCAGGAAAACGGCTCGCGGAGGAACACAGCTCCGGCAAAGACAGACACGGCCGTCGTCAGATTGGCGAACACAGTCTCCCGCGCCACCGGCAGGTGTGAAATGGCGAACGCGGAGAAAAAGTAACTCGCGCAGGAACAGCAGATGGCCAGGAATGCCATGGACAGCACATACCCTCCGTCCCGGAGCGGCTGCACATACTGCACGAGCGAGCCGTGCGTATCCACAAGCGCCGCAGCCGTGAACACGACCGCGCCGACGGCGATCATCACATACGTCCGCGTAAAGGCGGAGAACTCCCCGCTGATGCCGCGGCCAAGGAGCGTATAGGCAGACGCAGAAAGCACCGCGACCAGAAGTCCCGTCACGCCGATCCAGTCAAGGTGCCCGCTGCTCCGGGTCAGAAGCCCGATACCGACCACGCCGCCGACCGACAGCAGGCTGAACGCCATCTGTCCGCGCGTAGGGATCTCGCGCAGGAACGGAACAGCCAGGAGCGTGGAGACGATCGGGATCATGGCGATCATCACGCCGGAAAAAATCGTGCTGGAATGAAGCAGGCCGTATTGCTCCCCGAAATAATAGACCACAGGCTCCGCAAGGCCGAGCACGACCAGCAGCAGCGCGCGCTTTCCGCGGATCTCCAGCCTTGCCATGCGGAAAAGAAGCAGCAGATTCATCGCCAGAAACGACAGCAGGAACCGATGGCTCAGCAGCACGAACACGGGTGATCTGTCCAGTGCGACACGGGAGGCCATATAGCTGAAGCCCCAGAACGTATGGCTGACGGTCGTCGCAAGATAGGCGCGGAACAAAGTCTTTTTTTCCATGCGGTCTCTCATCTTTCTTCTGATCTGCAAAATCTGCGGGGATCATATCACGGCGGCCTGGAAAAGTCAATGCTGTGCCGGACACACGCCGGTCTTGGAAAACCGCGCGTTTTCTGCTATACTATGGATCCAGACAACACCGGCATTGGCCCGGCACACAATGGAGACATCTGAAATGGCATGGTTTGACGAAGCAGTTTTCTATCACATCTATCCGCTCGGGCTGACGGGAGCGCCGATGCAGAACACATACGCTGCGCCGGAGCATCGGCTCAACACGCTGATCCCGTGGATCGCGCACATCCGCTCGCTCGGCTGCACGGCGCTGTATATCGGGCCGCTGTTCGAATCCGTTGGACATGGCTATGAGACGACGGACTACCGCAGGGTCGACGCGCGGCTCGGGACGAACGAGGATCTGCGCGCATTCGTGCGGAAGTGTCACGAGGCCGGGGTGCGCGTTGTGCTTGACGCGGTGTTCAACCACACGGGGCGTGATTTCTTTGCCTTCCGGGACCTGCTCAAAAACAGGGAAAACAGCCGCTTTCTCAGTTGGTACTGCCGTGTGGATTTCCACGGGAACAACGAATACGGCGACGGCTTTTCCTATGAAAACTGGGGCGGCTACAACCTGCTTGCAAAGCTCAATCTCCAAAATCCGGAGGTCCAGGATTATTTGCTTGACACCGTCCGCTTCTGGGCATCGGAGTTTGACATCGACGGACTGCGGCTTGACGCGGCGGACGTCCTGGACTTCTCCTTCATGCGCCGTCTGCGCGCCGCCGCGGATCAGCTGCGCCCCGATTTCTGGCTGATGGGCGAGGTGATCCACGGGGATTACACGCGCTGGGTCAACGGCAGGATGCTCCATGCCGTGACCAACTATCACCTGCACAAAGCGCTCTACAGCGCGCACAACGACCACAACTATTTTGAGATCGCGCACACCGTGCGCAGGCAGGCCGACATGGGACTGGGCGGCGACGTGCATCTGTACAACTTTGTTGATAACCACGATGTGGAGCGCATCCACACGAAGCTGCTCTGCAAGGCGCAGTTCCTCCCGGTGCATGTGCTGCTTTTCACGCTGCCGGGGATCCCCTCTGTCTACTATGGCTCGGAATTCGGCATCGACGGGCACAAGGAACGCGGCTCGGACGCCTCACTGCGTCCGCAGCTTGATCTGCAGGCGCTGACGGCCGTGGATTCGCCGTATCTGGAGCTCGTCCGGGCGCTCGGCCGCTTCCACGCGCAGGAGCCCGCGCTCTGGTACGGGGACTACCGGGAGCTCCAGCTGAGCACGACCGCCTATGCGTTTGCCCGGGGCGACATTCTCGTCACCGTGAACAACGCAGACAGCAGCGCCGCCTTTGATCTGCCGGCGGACGGACGCTTCACAGGCGTTCTGACCGGGCAGGAAGCCGCTGCGGAAAACGGCCGCCTGCGCCTGACGCTCGGGGCATACGGCGGGGAGATCTGGGTGCCGCAGGACGGACGCCGGAGCTTCAGCGCGCCGCTGCGCCGATCGATTCCGCAGGAGCAGCCGCCCACGCCCTCCGGAACACCGGAACGCGCGCAGCCGGGCACGCCCTATGAGCAGATGAGCGTGGAGCAGCTGCAGGCTGAGATCCTTGCAAAGCTCGCATCCAACGGCCCGGTCACAGACCGGATGCGGCAGGACGTCCGCGAGAACGTCTACCGCGATTCGCTTCTGAATTGGGTTCGGAGCTTCCGTTAGATTTCTGTCATTTTTACACGAAAAACAAGTTGTTTTACGCTTTTTCAAGTTCAATGATTGACATTTTCATTTTTTGCAGTATACTATGATCTGCGGCCGGCTGAAATCGTTTTCATTCTGTATTTTATTCCTGCGGCCGCCTGAACGGACACAATGGGAGCACCTGCGTGCCCCCCTATTTCAACGTAAGGAGATTCATTATGCCGAAAAAAAGATCTGCATCTGAAAACGATGCTGCTGTCGTTCAAAAGGATATGGCCGCGCAGGCCGGCCCGGACGCTTCTGCGGAGCAGGAGCTGAAAAAAGCTCCTGCGGCAAAGCGGAGTACCGGCCGCACGCGCAAGGCTGCGCCCTCCGCGCCGAAATCTGCCGGACGCACGGCGAAAAAAACGTCCGCCCCGGCGCAGCAGGCTGAAGCCGAAGCAATGCAGACGACCGAAGCTGATGCGGCGCAGCCGGGTTCCGCGCCTGCTGCGGAGCATATTCCCGCGCAGGCTCCGGCCATGCAGCCGCTTCCCGAGCCGCGCCGTTCCGTCGCGTTCATTGGCTCGGAGTGCTATCCGTTCGTCAAGACGGGCGGGCTTGGCGATGTGATGTACGCGCTGCCGCGGGCGCTGGCCGCGCAGAACTGCGACGTGAAGGTCATCCTGCCGCGCTATCGCTGCATCCCCTGGAAATACCAGCAGAAGATGATCTACCGCGGCTCGTTCATGATGGATCTGTGCTCCGACGGACGGTCCTTCTATGTCGGGATCATGGAATATGTCTGGGACGGCGTCGTCTACGACTTCATCGACAACGAAGAGTTCTTTTCTGCCGGCAATCCCTATGTGAATCTGGTCGACGACATCCCGCGCTACTGCTTCTTTGCAAAGGCCGCGCTGGCTGCGCTCAACTATATGGACTGGGTCCCGGACGTGATCCACTGCCATGACTGGCAGGCCTCCCTCGTCCCCGTGTTCCTGCGGACGCTGTTTGCCGGGACGCCTGTGGGCGGCGCAAAGGTCCTGCTGACGATCCACAACCTTCGTTTCCAGGGCGTCTACAACATCCCGACCATCCAATACTGGACGGGGCTGCCGGACTACGTATTCAACAAGGACGCGCTCAAGCAGGGTTACGGTGACGC
Source organism: Oscillospiraceae bacterium (assembly GCA_902803075.1). Lineage (GTDB taxonomy): Bacteria > Bacillota > Clostridia > Oscillospirales > Oscillospiraceae > CAG-170. Next base: position 6,647 of record CADCOJ010000238.1, read on the forward strand.
CAACATGCTCAAGGGCGGGCTGACCTACGCCGATATGATCACCACCGTCTCCGGCACATACGCCGGAGAGATCCAGACGCCGTTTTACGGTGAGGGTCTTGACGCGCACCTGCGCTACCACGCCGGGAAGCTGCGCGGCATTGTCAACGGCATCGACTGTACGCTCTGGGACAGCAGCACGGATCAGAAGCTGGCCGCCGTCTATGATCGGACGAACGTTCTGGAAAAGAAGCGGGAGAACAAGCGCGCGCTGCAGCAGCAGCTCGGACTGCAGGCTGATGCGGATGTGTTCGTCATCGGTCTTGTTTCCCGCCTGACCGACCAGAAGGGACTGGATCTGGTCAACGCGATTCTCCCCGCACTGGTGGACGGCCACACGCAGATCGCCGTGCTCGGCACCGGCGACGTGCAGTACGAAAACTCGTTCCGGTATTTTGAGGAAGCCTTCCGCGGCAGCGTCTGCTCCAGCATCATGTATGATGAGTCACGCGCCCACGCCATCTATGCCGGTGCGGATGCGCTGCTGGTGCCGTCTTTGTTTGAGCCCTGCGGCCTGACGCAGCTCATTGCCATGCGGTACGGCACCATCCCCATCGTGCGCGAGACCGGCGGCCTCAAGGATACCGTCGCTCCCTACAATCAGTTCACGAACGAAGGCAACGGCTTCACCTTTGACCGCTATGAGGCCGGTCTGCTGCTCGATGCGGTCAACCGCGCAAAAACGCTTTATTTCACCGATCGCACGCGCTGGAACGAAATGATCCTGCGCGACATGGACAAGGACGTCTCCTGGGACAACTCCGCCCGGCAGTACCGCGCGCTGTACCTGGAGCTCAAGCCGTAAAACACACGCAGTCCATCCCGGGTCTGACGCAGCCGTTCTCCGGCCTGCGGCAGACCCGGACTTTGTTTTTTCCGCGCGATATGATATACTGAAGCGGAAGCAGCCAGTTTCTGCAATTCTCAGACAGGAAGCCAGGTGTGTCCCCTTGAAGCTGATCCATCTGTCCGACCTGCATCTTGGCAAGCGGGTCAATGAATTCAGCATGCTCGATGACCAGAAGTATATCCTCCGCGAGATCCTCAGCGTTGTTGACCGGGAGGCCCCGGACGCTGTGCTTCTGGCGGGCGACATCTATGACAAATCCGTGCCGTCGGCGGAAGCCGTGCAGCTGTTTGACGAGTTTCTCTGCAGTCTCGCCGCCCGGCAGCTGCAGGTGTTCGTCATCAGCGGCAACCACGATTCGCCCGAGCGGATCGCCTTTGCGTCCCGGCTCATCAGCCGAAGCGGCATCCATCTCAGCCCGGTCTACGGCGGCGCCGTCGAGCCCGTCACGCTGCAGGATGCATTCGGGCCGGTCAACATCTATATGCTTCCCTTCCTCAAGCCCGCGCATGTCCGTCGCTTTTTCCCGGAGGCGGAGATCACGTCCTACACTGACGCCGTGCGCGCCGCCGTCGGACAAATGGGCGTGGATACTGCGCAGCGCAATGTGCTCGTGACGCACCAGTTCGTGACCGGAGCGAGCACCTGTGAATCCGAGGAGCTCAGCGTCGGCGGCACGGACAACGTCGATGCGTCCGTCTTTGATCCCTTTGACTATGTCGCGCTCGGCCATATCCACGGCCCGCAGAACATCGGCTCAACGCGCATCCGCTATTGCGGAACGCCGCTCAAATACTCCTTTTCCGAAGCACGTCAGCAGAAGTCTGTCTCTGTTGTCACACTGGGTGAAAAGGGCGAGCTTCAGCTGCGCACCGTCCCGCTTGCGCCGCGCCGCGATCTGCGTGAGCTGCGCGGAACATATATGGAGCTCACCGCACGCTCCTTCTATGCCGGCACGCGCACCGACGACTATCTCCACATCACGCTGACTGACGAGGAGGACATCCCGGATGTGATCGGCAAGCTGCGCGTGATCTATCCGAATCTCATGCGTCTGGACTACGACAACCGGCGCACCCGTGCGGGCGGACAGATCACCGGCGCGGAGGACGCCGCGCGCAAATCGCCCCTGCAGCTGTTTGCCGAGCTCTATGAGCAGCAGAACGGACAGCCCATGACAACGGAGCAGTCCGCCTTTTCGGAAGCGCTGATGGGGACCATCTGGGAGGAACAGCCATGAGACCGCTGAATCTGGAGATCTCCGCGTTCGGACCCTATGCGGGCCGGACCGTCGTGGACTTTTCCCGGCTCGGCAGCAGCGGGCTTTATCTCATCACCGGCGATACCGGCGCGGGAAAGACCACAATTTTTGACGCCATCACCTTTGCGCTCTACGGCGAGGCCAGCGGCTCCAGCCGCGACGCCTCGATGCTGCGCTCCAAATACGCACAGCCCGACACCCCAACGGAGGTCACGCTGACGTTTCTGTGCGGCGGAAAATCCTATACTGTCCGGCGCAACCCGGAGTATGACCGTCCGGCGCGGCGCGGCGGAGGCGTCACCATCCAAAAGGCCGACGCAGAGCTGACACTCCCGGACGGCCGTGTCATCACCAAAACGCGTGAGGTCACCGCAGCTGTGCGGGGCATTCTCGGCATCGACCGCGGGCAGTTTTCCCAGATCGCCATGATCGCACAGGGCGATTTCCTGCGGCTGCTGCTTGCAGACACCCGGGACCGCCAGACGATCTTCCGCGAGATCTTTCAGACGGGGAGCTATCAGCTCTTCCAGGACAGGCTGAAGGACGCCTCTGCCTCTCTTGCACGGCGCTGCGAAGCAGCGCGCGCAAGCATCGACCAGTATCTGCGCGGCGCTTCCTGCGCTCCGGAGCAGGCGCAGTATGACGCGCTGCAGCGCGCGATTGAGCGCCGCCTGCCGGTCACGGACGCGCTGGACGCACTCGACGCGCTCTGCCTTGCCGACGAGGGATCGCTTGGCCTGCTTTCCGCCGAGCTTGAAGCGCAGGAGCAGGCGCTTGCCCGCGTCAATACGGCGCTCGGCGCCGCGCGCGAGGCCCAGAGAGCCGCCGAGGCGCTGCAGGCTGCTGAACACGACTGGGCGCAGGCGAAGCAGCGCCTTGCGGACGCCGATGCAGCTCTTGCAGGTTCGGACGAACGGCAGGCGGAAGCGGACGGCCTGCAGGCACAGATCTCCGCGCTGGAGGCGCAGTTCCCGGACTATGACAGCCGCGGCAGGACACAGGACGCGCGCAATGCCGTCCGCCTGCAGCTGCAGGCGGACACAGCCGCCGCACAGAAAAGCCGCAGGGAGCGCGACATGCAGCAGGCGCAGCTGGAAGCGCTGCGTGCGGAGTTCCGGACGCTGGAGCACACCGGCGAGCAAAAGCAGGTCCTCCTGCAGAAGCAGCAGCTCGCAGCGGCGGAGGAAGCGGCCCTTGGCGAACTGCTGGAGCTCTGGCGGGCGCATGAGCGGCGCGCCGCGGCGCTTTCCGACGCGCAGCAGGACTATCTGCATGCGCAGCAGCAGGCGGATGACGCCCAGCGCAGCTATGATGAAAAAAACCGTGCGTTTTTGCGCGAACAGGCCGGCATCCTGGCCCAGGCGCTGCAGGAGGGACTGCCCTGCCCGGTCTGCGGTTCCCGCACGCACCCGGCTCCGGCACAACTGAGCGCGCACGCGCCGACGGAGACACAGCTCAAGCAGGCGCGCAGCGAAGCCGAGCGGCTGCGCACGCAGGCAGCCGAGGCAAGCCGGGCCGCGGGCGAGCTGCGCGTACGTCTGGAAGCTGCCGCGCAGGAGCTCTCCGCAAAAGCGGAAGCTGCGCTTGGCCGACCCTGGCAGGACGGCATGCAGACCGAAACGGAGCAGCGCCGGCAGGCGCTGCAGGTCCGGATCCTGGCTCTGGATCGGGCTGTCTGCGCGGAGCAGCAGAAGCTCCTCCGCCGCCAGGCGCTGAGCGAACAGATCCCCGCCCGGGAGCAGGCGCTGCAGGAGCTGGAGCATGCGCTCCAGATGCAGGCCACGCGCATTGCCGCACAGGAAGCGCAGCTGCAGGAGCTGGAACAGCAGCTTGCGGAAGCTTCCGGCAGGCTGCAGTTTGCTGACCGCGCGGCTGCCGTCCGGGCGTGCGACCGTCTGCGTGCCAACCAGCAGGCCATCCGCACCGCGATCCAGGATGCCGAACGCGCACATGCCCGGCAGGCCCAGGCTGCCGCCGAGGCCGAAGGGCGTGTCAAGCAGCTGCGCGAGCAGCTTTCCGGCGCCGAGATCCCCGACGTATCGCAGCTGCTTGCCCGGCAGGCGGAGATCAACGCATGCAAGCGCACGCTTTCCCAGCAGCAGACACGCACGCACTCCCGCCTGGACACGAACCGCACGGCTGCCGCCGCCATCCGGGAGCAGTCCGCACAGCTCAATGCGCTCGAAGCACGCCTTTCATGGGTGCGAACGCTCTCCAACACGGCAAACGGGAATCTGGCCGGCAAGGAGAAGATCATGCTGGAAACGTATGTCCAGATGACATATTTTGACCGCATCGTCGCGCGCGCCAACACGCGCTTCATGGTCATGTCCGGCGGCCAGTATGAGCTCCGCCGGCGCACATCCGCGGAGAACAACCGCTCGCAGAGCGGTCTGGAGCTGGACGTCATCGACCACTACAACGGGACGGAGCGCAGCGTGCGGACGCTTTCCGGCGGCGAGTCGTTCCAGGCGTCGCTGTGCCTGGCGCTCGGTCTGTCCGATGAGATCCAGTCCTCTGCCGGAGGCATTCGGCTTGACACCATGTTCGTTGACGAGGGCTTCGGTACGCTTGACGAGGAAGCGCTGCAGCAGGCCATGCGCGCGCTGACCGGCCTGAGCGAAAGCGGACGGCTGGTGGGCATCATTTCGCACGTGGCGGAGCTCAAGGAGCGGATCGACCGGCAGATTGTCGTGACGAAGGAGAAAAGCGGCGGAAGCCGCGTTACGCTCGTGGTGTGAGCATCTCATACATCCGTCTGCGCCGCCCCGGCGGCGCAGACGGAAAAGGACGATGATCCGGCTTGACGGATGAGCTTTTTTCAGATATACTGATCTTGTCGGCACAAGCCGGCAGACGCGGCACAAGCCGCTGCAGCCCATGTTCGGATCATCTGTTCGGTATCAGGAAGGTATCGGTTCCGCAGAAGCGGAGACGGTGCCTTTTCGTTATACAAAGGCGCCGACCTCAAATGAAAGGGTCACGCTTATGAACAAATCTGTCAAACGGCTGGTCTATGCGTCGCTGTGCCTGGCGCTGTGTCTGGTCCTCCCCTTTTTGACCGGGCAGATCCCGGAAATCGGCAAGCGTCTGAGCCCGATGCACATCCCGGTGTTCCTGTGCGGATTCCTGTGCGGCTGGCCATGGGGCCTGGCTGTTGGCGCGGCGGCGCCGCTGGTGCGCTCGCTGCTGTTTTCCATGCCGGCGCTCTATCCGGACGCACTTTGCATGGTCTTTGAGCTGGCGGTCTATGGCGCTGCGGCCGGATGGCTGTACCGGCGTCTGCCGCACAGGCCATGGTGTGTCTATGTGTCGCTGCTGGCCGCAATGGTCGCCGGGCGGCTGGTATGGGGCGCGGTCAAGTGGCTGCTGCTCGGCCTTGCCGGCACGCCCTTCACGTTGGAGATGTTTCTGGCCGGAGCCGTCCTGCAGGCAATCCCCGGGATCATTCTGCACATCGCACTCGTGCCGGTACTTGTGCTGGCACTGGAGCGGGCCGGAGTCTCAGAAAACACGCCGGAAGCACGCCGATGAAAAATACTTTGCCGGGCCCCGTGCGGCTCAAACGCTCCGGGGAATATGGCGTCGTGCGGGAAAAGGCAGAATATGAGGATCCGGCGCGGATCGCACGGAAACGCGGCATCAGCCTGGAAGAAGCAAACGATTGGACGGAACGGGAGCTGGAAACACATGGAACATAACGATCCGCACGGGGCCACGCCCTCTGCGCAGCAGAGCGCACGCACCTGCCAGCATGAGCATCTGCACAGCCATGCGCATACAAAGGAGGTCGTGAACCGGATCTCCCGTGCGCTGGGCCACCTGGAA
>CADCOJ010000239.1 GCA_902803075.1 Oscillospiraceae bacterium
ATGGCGGCATAGCTCAGTTGGTAGAGCATTCGGTTCATACCCGGAGTGTCATCTGTTCGAGTCAGATTGCCGCTACCAGGCCCGTTGGTCAAAAGGTTAAGACACCGCCCTTTCACGGCGGTAATATGGGTTCGATTCCCGTACGGGTCACCAAAAGGACAGCCGAAAGGCTGTCCTTTTTGCGACCCGTCCCGCAAGCGGGCGCCGTTCGACGGCAAGGGCCCGGTCCGCGCAGGCGGACGCGCCGCGCAGCGGCGAACAGCGGGACCGCAGCCGCACGACGGCGGCAAAGCCGCCGGAGTATTCCCGTACGGGTCACCTTTTGGTGAGAAAATGGCATCAACCGAAAAATCCTTAGAGCCGCTGCGGCTCCAAGGATTTTTTCATACCCGGTTTGAGAACGGGCCAAAGAATGCCAAACGGCGAAAGGACTGTTTTGTGAAAAGCGCCGGAACACGGCCCGCTGTTTCTTATGCGGCAATTCAGAGCAGCGCGCAGAATCCGCGCCAGGAACATGCGGTTTCCGCCGGCTGGAAAGGCCTTATCCGGTGACGACATGGCTTTCGCTCATTTTTATTCGTTTTCCAACTCCAGAACAAGATGCTCGATGGCTGTATGACGGTGCATATAGATCACATGGAGCTTTCCGTCAAGGTCTTTGCACATGGCAGGCTGGCATTTGTTGCCCGGCGCCGGGGCAAGCTCAATGAGATTTTTCCAGGTCAGACCTTCGTCGTTGGAACAGGCGAGTGTCAGCGGGCTGCGCTCATGCCAATCCGTTTCCGGCGTGTCGTTGTAGGCCATCAGGATCGTTTTATCATCCCAACTCAGGACGTCGAGCTTCGACTCATTGTTGCGGATGCCGCAGGGCAGGGGTGCGGACCATGTGCGGCCGCCGTCCAGACTTTCCGAACGGTACGATGGCAGGGATCTTCCGCCTGCCTCACCCCATCCGGTGCTGCCCGGACAGGTCCTGGTAAACAGCAGCAGGCTTCCGTTCGGGCGCAGACAAAGGGCGGGCTCTCGGATCCGGTTCCCGTCAGCGGCACGAAGGAGCGGCCCCGGCTGCCATGTGTCCCCATCATCTTCCGAACGGTACACGCGAACGGCGCCAAAATAGTATTCGGGCAGCTCCGTGCTTGTGGAGGCGAATACGATGCTTCCGTCCGGGAGCAGGACGCTGTCGTTGGAGGCATGACCGGTCTGGATGCCGGCAGGCATCGCCGGCAGCCATGTTTTTCCGCAGTCGGTGGTTTTGCGCATCCAAAGCTCGTCACGCCCGTTGCACCAGGTCGTAAAGTTGACCTCGGTATCAAGGAACTTGGCAAACAGAAGGATGATCTCCCCACGCCTGTTTTTGATGAAGACCGGATCATGGCAGCAATAGCGGATATCACAGCCGACCGCATCCGGATTTGTCCACGTTTTTGCGCCCCTCGGAAGTGTTGACACCCACGCCTTGGCGTCTCTTCCCATCGGGTCGCCGTTCCACTGCAAAAAACCGCCGTTCCAGCACGCAAGGAGCGTGCCGTCCGGCGCCATGGTCAGCGACGGCATATGATAGCACTGCCGTTCGTCAAACCACGCTACGATCCAGTTCCGTTCTGTGATTCTTGCTTTCATCGGTCTTCTCCTTTACGGCTCCAGGGTGATCAGACAAGCGTCAAGCGGCGCAAGCGATTCGCGTATTTGCAGCATTCCGTCAGTATATGCAAAAGCCGCCAGCCTCCGCTGATTCCGGCTGTCACAGATTTTGACGCACTTCGGGACAAATGCCGTTTTGATGAGGATCTGCGGTGCGGCGTCAAGACTTCCGTTCACCAGATAGATCTGCAGCGTTTCCTTTTGCCGCAGCACATAGGGCGCCAGCCATGCTGCGCCGCATATCATCGTGACTTCCGGCTGCAAGGCAGAGACCGCATACTGAAACAGGTCCCGGCGAACGGTGTTGAGCTGCATCGGCGGGACTTCAGACGGCTCCGGGAAATGGCCGAAGGGATCCACAAACAGGTTCCTGTCGACAATGACATGCCCGATGGATGTTTGCCTGCGAAAGCTGTTATAAAATGCTGTCAACTGCTGAACAGCGCCGCTGTATTCGATCTTCAGGACATCTGCGCTGGATATAACGGCAGAGGCTCTGGCATGAGGCAGCCCGCCGAAGCGGTCGTCCGTACTGACCTCTTCATAGGTGTACTCTCCGCCGTTCAGCTGCATCCAACGGACGCATTTCACGCCGATCAGCGATCCCAGACCCATCTCTACGAGCGTATCCACGGCGTCGCCGCTCAGAATCAGGCGGTTCTCTGCGATCAGAGCACGGATCTGCGCCTCGCTCAAGTTGCGGAAGTATTGTCCGCTGACCGCGCAGAGCTGACCTTTGACCGAAGGATCGGTGCAGAAACGGTAGCTGATACCCATTGCGCTCAGAACGCCGGCATAATAAACCTCCTGCGGGTAGAGGCTCTCCATGCGGCCGGAGCCATCGGTATGCACCGTATAAGAGGATGTTTCACAGAGCATGACGCACACGCCCTGCTGCTCAGCGCAAAAGACCTGCTCGTCTGTCAGCCGGTTCAGAAACGGCTTCAGTTCCCGCAGCATATCCTGATAACCATCTTCCAGCACAATTCCGCTGCCATTGAGATCAAACAGGTCGATTGTCATTCCGCGCAGATTCAGCGGCATTGCAGAGAGCATTTGAAAACGCGTAAAGGCGCGGGATTTGGAAAACAGAGAGTATGGATAGTTTTCAAGCTCCGGATAGACCTCTGTGTTTTCCGGGATGAGCGCACGGTTTGCCATGGAGATCATGTTGAAGCGAAGCAGGTAATCGCGCGGAGCGATCTCGCTGTAGCAGGGCAAATGGATACGGCTGACCGGCAGATTCGGACCTGCAAAGGCATTCAGCAGCCCATGCCAATCCCGGCCCTCTGCGCTGTGAACATAGGGAACAGAGCTCATAAGACCGATTTTCGTCTCCGGTGATACCGCATGAACGGCATCTGAAACCTTTTTGGCAAGCGCGCACATTGTCTCGCGGTTGACGTCCAGCCATATTTTGCGGTATGGATGCGGCTCTCCCGCGGCCAGGACACCCTTCAAAAACGCGTCTCTTGTGAGCTTTTTTCCAGCCCTGCGCGAATACTCCGCCATGTGCGCCTCGCAGAAGCATCCGCCCCAGCGGAGCGGCGCGTGATTGTGCAGCCGAAAGTCGTCCTCTATCCACAAAATGTGCGGTTTTTTTGCAGCATATGCAGCGTACATCCTGCAAAAGTAATCCTGCCAGGCGCTGCACAGTGGGCACACGCACAGGGCGGCCTCCCTGCCGTCTACATCCACCATCGGGCGGAAGGGCTGGTCGGGAGGAAGCTGCTTCCCGAGATCTGCGTGCATCAGGCTGTGCCAATGGTTCACAGACACCGAGATCCCCTGCTCTGCCACCGCGCTTTTTACCGCGTCCAGCAGCTGCAAAAACACGACCTGTTCCTGCTCGCGCATGTGCCCGGTATTGAGCTCCTCCACATTGCAGAATACGGCCACATCATCGACCTGCGCCTGTCTGGCAAAAACCTTCAGCGCGTCAAGCTCCCGTTCCTGATTTGCGTAAGGGTCGCAGCAGAAGCGGAAGGAATAGCAGAATGTTTGTTTCATGGCGTTCCCTTTTCCGCGACGGGGAACCCGTAGAAAGACAGGATCGGCATCCGCATACAGTCACAGGGCGTGCAAACGCCGGGATTCATCCGCCACATTCCGTGCAGCCTTGCACGGCCTGCCAGCGGCCGTGGGAAATGGAGCGTCAGCGTGTCCGGACCGGAATCATAGCTGCAGCAGGGAAGGATACCTTCATCGTCCTCTGCTTCGATCGGGAGAAGCTCTGCAGCAACATCAAACGTGTTGATCCAGTTTTCTATCTTTTCAAACCGCGCCTCGACTGTATCCGGTGCAGTCAGGACCGCGGTCCGGATCTCCGGCGCACGCCATTCGACCTTCCTTCCGTACAGCTCACAGAGCGCACATCGTGCACATCTGGCACCGATCACGAGATCCCCCTGCGCGCTGTTGTGAATGAAATCATACACGGAAATATCGTTTGCAGGCACAACATAAACGCCGGGGATCTGCCGCGCCGCATCCGCCTGCGCCTGCCGCACGACGCCCCACTGGCGGTCAAGCGCCGGCGTCGTCGGGGAGAGGCAGCGGTTGAGCTGCACAGTGATGATCGGAAGCCGCGGCTGGCCAAGCCTCTCTCTGACAGCGCCGACAAATGCGGCAAAGCGTTCCAGATAGGTATCGGCAGCGTTCTCGCAGCCTTCTGCCTCGCCCTGGTACCAGAGGATCCCCTTCGGATGGATGTCATACTCCGCAATTTGCGCAAGCATATTCTCCGTCAATGCGCCGTTTTCTGCGGGATTCCACCAACGCAGCGGGGCGCCGCCGTAGGCGCTCATGACGATGCCGATCGGATAGCCAAGCTCACGCTTGAGAAGCTTTGCAAACTGCAGCCAGGGCGTATGGCCGGGATTGTGATTCTCGAAGTGCCCGACGTGCTTTGCGCCGGTCGTCTCTCCGAGCGGATGCGTCGCAAGGTCCCACATGCCGCTGCAGCGCAGCAGATGGACCCCCAGCTCCGGCGCGTCCTCGACCGGATTCTTTCCGCGGCCGGCAGCATTGCTCTGCCCGGCGACGACAAAAATATCGCCGACGCCGAAATTGTGGACCATGTCGCCTCTTGTGGAGGATAAACCGTCCCAACCCTCATACTCCATGCAGGTCTCAAAGCGGTACAGGCCGCCCGCAGGAACGCGGAAGCGGATTTCCCAGCGGGAGTCGTCATGCACCGTACACAGCGTCCACGGGCAGACGTCTTCGCCGCTGGATTCCAGCGCAACGCGCGCCTTGACCGTCACCGTTCCTTCGGTGACCGCATGAAACCGCATGGGCAGCTCAAATTCCTGCCGCACCCTGTGGCATGTGCCCCAGACGCGGAGCTCTGCTTCGCCATGCGCATCCTGCTGGAAGATCTCCCATTCATGAACGCCGCCTTCAATGATCACGCCTTTTTTCATATCCGCGCCGTTGTTCATTCTTTCGCGCTCCCTTCGCATGATTTCTCCTGATCATATCCTATACGGCCCGCGCTGCCTCGTCAATCTGTTCCTTCCGCTTCACGCCGATCAGCGCACTCACGACGCCGGGCTGACGAAGCGCCCACCGGAGCGCATACTGCGTCATCGAAACATGCTCCTTTGCCGCACCGCGTTCACATTCCTCGATCGCGGCATAGACCTCGTCGGTGAAGGGCTTCATCCATTCCGGCTTCTCGGCAAGGCGGGAGCCTGCCGGAACTGTTGACCCGCGGCGGTATTTGCCGGTCAGGATTCCACCCTGCAGGATCTGATACGGAACGACGCCGATGCCGTTATCCCTGCAAAACGGGAGCAAATCGGACAGCGCCTCCCTGCGGATCATGGACAGCGGCGGCTCACACAGTGCCGGCATCGGAACATTCATTTCCTTTGCCGCCTCCATCAGCGCAGCAAGCTGCTCCGCGGAATAATTGCTGACGCCCCAGGCCCGTATCGTCCCTGCCCGTAATTCACGTCCCATCGCTTCTGCGATCAGCTGCGGAGCGGTGCTGCCGTCAAAGCGATGCAGATAATAGATATCGACATAGTCCGTCTTCATTCTGGCAAGACTGCGCCGAAGCTGCAGTTGAATTGCCGCCGGACTTGTATTTTCGTCCTCCGGTGCGGAGCCGACCTTCATGCCGACTTTGGTTGCCACGATATAAGACGCGCGATCCTCACAGATCGCCTTCCCAACGATCTCTTCCGCCACACCTCCGGGGCTTCCTGCATAGCGGGAATATCCTTCATACATATTTGCGGTATCTACAAAGTTGATACCATGTTCCGCCTTTGCGTACCGAATCAGCGCAACTGCGTCGTCAAATGCCACCGGGCTTCCGAAGGTCATCGTCCCGAGACAGATCCGGCTGACGGCAATGTCCGTGCCTGGAATGCGTACATAGTTCATAGCTGCATCTCCTCATAGAATCAGGGCTCAAAACGTGGCTGCGGCGTCCTCCTGCCGCTGACTTTGCACCGCCGGACGCTCCTCATTTTCCATAAGCCGCCCGGCGTCAGCTTCCAGCTCATCGACCGTGCGGCACAGAAGGTCCGTCGTTCGGCTGTCGATTTCATTCGGGTCCCATGCGCTTGGGTTTCGGAAGCAGCGCGCTGCATACCCCTTTGCAAGCATCAGCGACTCAAAGGTATTGAGCGGCGGCCTGACATTGCAGACCGCAAGGAACGTTGTGAACCGACGCATCAGCGGCAGGATCTCGTTGATCCTGCCGGCGCAGACGCGGCGGTAAATTGCGGCATAGGTTTTTGGCAGAAGGTTGATCCACGTTCCAATGCAGCCGTCTGCGCCGTAGAGGAGACCGGGCACCAGCATTTCATCAAATCCGGAGTAGATGATCGTATCCGGAAACTCCCGCCGGATGCAGCACGCAAGAAAAACGTTCCAGTCGCTGAGCTTCAGTCCGACGACGCCCGGTATCTCCAGCAGCGTCCGCAGCTCCGGCATTCCCGGCGTCATTCCGGTCATACCTGGAATATCATATACAAAGGTCGGTGCGCCGGTTGCTGCAAGCGTCCGGTAATACGCTGCAACCTGCGGCCATCCCTTTCTCGGAGGAATGCTTGCGACGGCGTCCGCCCCGAGCGTCATGGCCTGCTCTGCCAGCAAGACAGCTTCCCGAAGGGTCGTCTGCCCGACATGAACGATCGCCAGCTTTCCGGCTGATTTGGCGGCCTTCACCATGTACGCGGCGATGTCAAGCCGTTCCTGCCGGGTCAGGCTTGCCGCATCGCCGGTGCCGCCGTTGATATAAAACCCTTGGATCTGCGGTGTCAAAAGCCGCTGCGCATTCCGCTCCAGCGCCTCCCAGTCGGGACGGTCGTCCTCCTTGCAGGGATTCACGATCGGAACGACCACGCCGGAAAAGCGCTGCCTGTCATTTCCCATTCTATTTTCCTCCAAACACAAGAAAACGGAATGACACGGAACGCTGCCGTTTTATGGCATTCCGCGTCATTCCGGCAGGAACGTTTATTTGCCTCTGAGCTCTGCGACCGCGTCGATCAGGCTCCGGCACATGATATCCATGCTCTTTTCGTCAATGCCGCACCACCATGGGAAGGAGAAGGAATTATCCCACCACGCGTCCAAAACCGGGCAATCTGCTTCGCCGCAGCCCTTTTTCTGGAACAGCGGGTACCTGTAGAGCGGGTAATACTGCACAATGCAGCGGATACCGTATTTCGTGGTAAGCAGATCGAGCAGATCGTCCCTTGTTTTGCCGCAGGCTGACCCGTCATAGTGCATGACATACTGGTGCACGACATATCTTCCGCCCTTCGGGCATTCCGGGAAGCTGATCTCCGGCGTGTTCTGCAGCCTTCTGCGGATCTGCCTGTCCTGTGCGATCAGGATGTCGTTGTTTTTGACAACGCTTTTCAGCTCTTCGGTTCCAAGCGCGCACTGCGCCTCGCCGATGCAGAAGTTCTGCGGCCAGCGGTCGTCAAGGAAGCTGTCGACATTGCTCATGGCCGGCACCCAATACCGTTCCCGCTCGGACGCAAAGCCGCATGCGCCCACATGACGCATGCCGGGAACGGATTCTGCGTCCTCATCGGAAGCGCACACAAACATGCCGCCTTCTCCGAGCGTCGTCATCGTTTTGGCTGAGTGGAAGCTGAAGCAGGCGTAGTCGCCGAACGTACCGACATGCTGCCCGTCAATGCGGCAGTCGAGCGCCTGCGCACAGTCCTCAACGATCCTGATCCCGTGCGCGCGTGCAATCGGAACGATGCGCTTCATATCCGCCGGGATACCAAGCAGATGAACGCAAACGACAGCTTTTGTTCTCGGCGTGATCTTTCTTTCAAAATCATCCGGGTCGATCGTCCAGGTCTTCGGGTGGATATCAGCCCAGACGATTTTCGCACCGAGATCACCGAACGGGATCGCGGAAGCACAGAACGTATAAGCCGGGACAATGACTTCGTCGCCGGGCTGAATGTGGCAGAAAATTGCAGCCAGCTTCAGGGCGCTGGTACAGTTGTTGACCGCAAACGCGTGCTTTGCACCGACAAATTCCGCAAACCTGGTCTCAAACTCCTTCATGTATTTGCCCTGTGTCTGGCCGCAGGCTTCCCGCATAACGTCGACAACGGCCTGGATTTCCGCTTCCGTGTATTTGTGCTGAATGGCAGGGCAGGTAACGCGGAAGCCGGGTACTGCGCCGCGGCCGGACATATCGACAATGATGTTTTCTTTGCTGTCCATTTTGGATTCCTCCCGAATCAACGGTATTTCTGATTGTCTGCATGCCGTCATGCCGGCTTGCAGGCATATTCCAAGGGGGTGCTGCGAATGCAACACCCCCTTTTTGTGTTGCGGGGGAAGGCGCTTTTTGGGGTTTATCCGCCGTAGGTCTCGCGTGCGGTCGCTACTGCTTCGTTGATCATCTCTTCGAGCACGGCAGCGCCGGCATTTGCGTATGCGTCAACATACTTCTGCCAGTCGTCCGCAACGCTCAGCTGGCCGCCGATGAACTGCGCAAGATATTCATTGGTGATGGATTTGAGGCTTGCGACGATATCATTTGCCTCTGCGGGCAGCGCCACCATGTTGTAGTATGCGGGCAGCAGAATGTTGCACTCGTTGACAAACGGCCGGATTACGTCTCTTGCCGTTTCGATCAGCTGCGCATCGGTTTCCGTCGCCCATCTGTCGGAGAAATCGACCGGATGCGTCACGGCGGTCCACCAGTCCTGGTTTTCAAGATCGAGGAAGTATTCGCTTCCGCAGAACAGGTAGCTGAACCAGCAGTATTTGCAGCGGCCGTCGCCATATCCGTAGGCGCCGTCAATGCTCTTCCAGTAGTCGCTGCCGACGGATGTGTTGTACTCGCCGTTGATGCAGTTGTGCAGCAGGCTCTGCCCTTCAAGGGAAGCCAGATACTCGACAACGTCCAGCACGCGGTCGGGGTATTTGCATGCAGAAGGAATGAAATAATGTGCGCCGACCCAGGTGCCGGTGGAATAGGTCTTGCCATACGCGCCGTCGCTGGTCAGGGCGGGTCCGACCGTCAGATCTGCGGGAGCCGCGTTGGGATTGACCGGTACCCATGCAGCGTTGTAGAAGCTGCTGAATTGCGCGGGGAAGCCGAAGCCATAGCAGGCAGCAGCAATCTTGCCGGCGCCGAAGTCTGCGTATGCGTCGTCGAAATCGCCTTTGATGCCAATGTTGGCGTCGAAGCCGCCGTTCTGATAGAGCTCTGCAAGCTGTGCGACGACAGCCTTGGTGGCGTCAGATGTGGCGCTGATCGTCCAATACTCGCTGTCCGTTCCGAGCTCGCCGCTGAGAATCGTTCCGCTGCCGGCTCCGCTGGGCGCAAGAAGGGACGTACCCTGCGGGAGCGCGACCGTTCCGTTGATCTCTCCCCAGTTGGTCAGCTTGTCGTTGCGCGGCCACCAACCGACATATCCCGCTTCGCCGGCAGCCTTGCAGCAGGCAAGAAACTCATCGATGGTTGCCGGGACGTTTCCGCCGTTCACCTCGTCAAGGATCTTCTGATTGTAAACAGGAACGCCGGTGAACGCCGGTTCTGCGAACGATGCGATCGAATAAATGGCATAGCATGCTTCGGGATCGCCGGTGTAGAGCTTGTTGTATGCCTTGTATTCGGGCGCGTTGATCATCCTGCAGAGAACGGGATAGCGATCGGGATTTGCGTTGATGATCTCGCCGATGTTGGTGACAAGCCCTTCCTGAACATACTGCGCGATTTTTTGCGGTTCGCCCCAGGTCGGGAACAGATCGGGCGCTCCGCCGGCAAACAGCTCTGTCTGCATACGGTCGTCATAGCCGTCGGCGCCGGTATCGTACTCGAGCGTTACATTGCATGCTTCTTCGATTGTCCTGCGGATCGGGTCGTTCTCATAACCGTCAAGATCATCCAGGTTGTTGCCGAACTGAGAAAAACGAACGTTGACAGTTTCCTGCTTCGGCTCCTCTGCCTTCGATGTATCTGTCTTCGGTGTGTCTGTCTTCGGCGCGTCTGTCTTCTGATCCGCGTCCTTTGCGGAGTCGGGCTGCTCAGATTTTGGGGTGCAGCCGGCGAAGATTGAAACGAGCATCAGGGCTGCAAGCAGCAGGGCAAGCAATTTCTTGGACATTTTCATTTCCTCCTTGGTTCAGTTTTTGTTTGTTTTGTCACAGTATGGATGGATACTATTCCTTGACGGCGCCCAACGTCATACCCTGTGTGAAATATGGTTGAATAAACGGGTAAATGACCATGATCGGAAGCATTGCACAGATGATCGTCGCCATACGCAGCGCCATCGGAGGCGGCAGCGCAAAGCCCATATTCACTGCCCCGGTGCGGATCTGGTTCATCATGCTGGTGTCGGTCAGCATACGGTGCAGGACCCATGCGAAGGGCTGCAGCTTCGTCTTGTTGCCGATGAACATCATGTAGCTGTAATAATCGTTCC
Source organism: Oscillospiraceae bacterium (assembly GCA_902803075.1). Lineage (GTDB taxonomy): Bacteria > Bacillota > Clostridia > Oscillospirales > Oscillospiraceae > CAG-170. The sequence goes on from CADCOJ010000239.1 coordinate 10,575, forward strand.
AGTGCAGCACCGCGATAAACAAACCTACCGCCGCGATCATTCCGCGGGAAAGCGGCACCGCTATGCGGAAGAAAATGCGCGCCTCGTTGCAGCCGTCCATCATGGCCGCTTCCTCCAGATCCCTTGGGACGGAAAAGGAGAAGTAATTGCGCATGATGATAAAGTATGTGATATTCAGCGCGCCGGGGATGACCATCACCCAATAGCTTCCGATCAGATCGAGGCTTTTATACAGCATATATTGCGGGACAAGGCCCCCGGCAAAGAACAGATTGAACACCACAAGCGCATTGATCGTTTTCATTCCCCGGACGTAAACCTTGCTGACGCCGTATGCCATTGTAGAGGTAACAAATAAGCACAGAAGCGTTCCGACAACTGTTTTCGTCGCAGAGATCACAAGGCTGTTGGTGTAGACTTTCGTATGGAAGATTTGAATATAGTATTTGAAATCAATGCCCTTAAACCACAGCATAAGGCCGCCCTTGACATATTCCTCATAGGGCATCACGGAAGCCACGACACAATACCAGATGGGGTAGAAGCAGATCAGGCCAAACAGTGCGCAGAAAACAACGACGAAAACATCATAGAAATTAAAGCCCAGACGCATGTACATGCTTTTGCGCAGCGTGTTCTTCTTTTTCATTCTGCCCACCTCCTAAAAAATGCCCATGACGTCAAGCTTGGAAACAAACTTGTTTGTGATGGCGACGATAATCAGGCCGAGGAGCTGCAGCACAAAGTTGATGGCGGTGGAAAGTTCATAAGATGAACCGCCGCCAAGACTGATGCGATAGATGTATGTTGAGAGAACATCGCCTGTGGAGTAGACAAAATTGTTATACAGATTAAAGATTTGATCGAAGTTGGAGCTGAACAGGCTGGCAATGTTCAGGATCAGCAGGATCATAATGGTCGGAAGGATTGCCGGGATCGTGATATGAAACATCATGTTGACGCGGTTTGCACCATCCACCTTCGCCGCTTCATACAGGGCGGGATTGATGGTCGCCATGGAAGCCAGATAGACGATGGTTCCGTAGCCGCTGTTTTTGATGAGCCCTGATACAACAACGATCCCGCGGAACAGATCCGGCCGGGTCAGGAAGTTGATCGGCTTGCCTCCAAAGAAGACGACTGCCTGGTTGACAACGCCTCCGACTTCTCCGCGCGAGGAAGGATACTCCAGAAGGACCTGCACAAGGCCCGCAAAAATGACCCAGGAAAGAAAGTACGGAAGATACGTTGCCGTCTGCACTGTGGCCTTCAGTTTTTTCAGACGCAGCTCATTTATCATCAGCGCCAGAAAAATTGTAAAGACAGTTCCGATCACGATCGAATAAATGTTGATGAAAACCGTGTTTCGGAGTGCGCGCCAAAACATATCGTCGTGCAGCATCGTGTTGAAATTATCCAGTCCGACCCAAGGCGATCGCCATACGCCCAGGCTCGGCCTGTATTTTTTGAACGCGAGCTGAATGCCGTACATCGGCCCGTAGTTGAACACGATCATTGCGGCCAAGCCGGGCAAAACAAGCAGGTAAAGGAACCAATATCGCTTTATATAGCGCCTGAAGCGGGTCCAGGCGGGCGGTCTGCCAATCGTGCCGGATGACGGTGCGAGTCCCGCATCACGCATCATGGAACTCCTCCTTGATATTATTACTAATAATATATTTGAATTACGGCGAGAATTTAGTTTGATTATGAGCGAATGATTTTTTTATCAACAAGAAAAATGTGGTTGTAAAATTTGAAATTATGATGTATCATAGAACTTGCTTGAATTATAGCAATAATTTTCGGATAAGTCAATAACATCGGTCTGTTTAATCTGAATAATTTTTAATATCGAATCTGTTTATTTTTGCCATTTTATTACTAATATTCTGAATTTCTGCGCGGCGGAAGGCCTGTTGTGCCGGAATGGGCCCGGATTCTTGATGATGAGCTTCGGGACAGGATCCGCGCAGCGCGCCTGAAAGAAAATCGGAGATTGATATGGGAGAATATATCGTTATCGACGCAGGCACAACCTCTGTTAAGCTTACCCGCTTTTCTGACGGGCTGGAGATTCTTGCCGAGAACGCGCAGACGTACGGACTGATCGTAGCGGGCGCGTTTACAGAGGCGCCGCCGGATAGCTATTTGTCTGCGGTTTGCCGCGGGATCCGACAGCTCGGGGACTGCGGGCATGTGACAGCCATCTGCATCACCACACAGGGCGAAACGCTGATCCCGCTGGATGCAGACGGACGTCCGCTCGGCAACGCGATCGTATGGCTCGACAAACGCGCCCCGGCAGAAGCAGCGGAGCTGCGCCGATCTCTCGGCGATCAGTATTTTTATCAAAAAACAGGGCTCCCGTCGGTCGGCGCAGCTTTGCCGCTGTGCAAATTGCTTTGGCTGCGCCGTCGGCGCCCGGACCTCTGGAAAAAAACAGAAAAGATCATGTTGTTGGAGGATTACCTGATCTTTTGGCTGACCGGCCGGTTTGTGACGGAAAAATCCCTTCAAACATCGACCGGGTGGTTTTGCCTTGAATGTGACAGCTACTGGGATGAGGCTCTGTCCGCAGCCGGGATCCCCCGTTCGTTCCTGCCGGAGGCGATAAACTGCGGCGACATTGCCGGGACACTTTTGCCTGCACGCGCAGATGCACTGGGACTTCCCGGCGGCGTCCGCGTGGTTGCCGGAGCGATGGATCAGACGGCGGCTGCCCTTGCAGCCGGCTGCTCTGGCCCCGGGACGCTTTGTGAGACAACCGGCACCGCAATGGTTGCGGCCGCCTGGACAAAGGCACCTGTGTTCCGGGAGGCGCATCACCTGACGATCTATCGCGGCGTCACCGCAGGCAGCTATCTGTACCTGCCGATCAGCAGTACGGCCGGAATGGCGCTCAAATGGCTGAAGGGACTTCTTGCAGATGAGGCCATAAGCTATCGGGAGCTTGACAGGATGGCTGCTTCCGTCGCTGCCGGCTCCGAGGGGCTTTTGTTTCTTCCGTATCTTTCCGGCGAAGTTGATCCTGTTTTGAATGAAAATGCCACTGCCTGCTTTTTCGGCCTGAGACTCTCGCACGGACGCGGACACCTGATCCGCGCGGTATTGGAGGCGGTCGGTTTTCAGCTTCGTGACTTCTTATCCATGCTGCGATCGCTCGGGTGCGGCGCGGAGCAGGTCTGTTCTCTCGGCGGCGGTTCGCTCAGCCCGCTGTGGATGCAGATCAAAGCGGATATTTGCCGGCTTCCGTTTCTTACGCTGCGAACCGCGCAGGCAACATCCTATGGCGCGGCAATGCTCACCGCATACGCGATGACAGGATCTCTCCCCGCACCGCTGCAGCCCGCTGCACAGTTTCTGCCGCAGAGCGGAACAGAAGCGATCTATGAACGGCAATATGAACTGTACGCCAAGCTGCATGCGGCGCTGCAGCCATTGTATCTGCCATAGGAGGAATGTATATGGAGAACTGCAAACCAAAGCTCGGTGTGCTGGCACTGATGCTGGAAGATTACCTGCCGCTGTTCGACGGGATCGAGCGGGCACAGGAACACTATGTCCGCCGGATGTTGGACCGATTCCGTTCCATTGCCGATTTCTGTTTTCCGCATGTCGCAAAAAACCGCGGCGAGATCGAACGTCTTGTTCGGGAATTCAACGCGGATCAGCTTGATGGGATTCTGATCCTCCTGCTGACGTATGCCCAGGGGATGTACCTTGTCCATGCGATGCAGGAGAACAACCTGCCGTTGGCGCTTGCGCTTGTTCAACCGGAACAGTCCGTGCGGACAGATTTTACGGAATGGGATTATACGGTCAATCAGGGGATCCACGGCAGCCAGGACGTCATGAACTGCCTGTTGCGCGCCGGGATCCGTTGTGAGGTCTTTGCCGGCAACCGGGAGGAGCCGGATTTCATGCAGTTTGTCCAGGACTTTGCCGCTGCGGCTGCCACGTTCTCCGGCCTCCGCCGGATGAAGATCGGCGTGATTGGAAAACTGCCCGGAATGGGGGACGTTTTTACCGACGACATGGCGGTTTTCCGTGTTCTTGGCGCCGAGCTGCGCTATGATTCCATCGGCACCGTGCAGCGCTTCTGCGCGGCCGTGGACGACGCGGCGATCGCAGCGGAGATCATGCGTGAACGCGAATGGTTTGAGATCGACCCCACGCTGGAGGAACCGGTCTTTGCCGAAGCTGTACGGATGTATCTTGGGATCAGAGACTATCTGGAAGCGTATGGGCTGAGCGGATACACGCTGCATTACGGCGAATGCGGAGAAGACGGCCGGTTCTGCCAGCTGCCGCTGCTTGCCGCTTCGAATCTTCTGGCGGACGGATACGGATATGCCGCAGAAGGAGATTCCACAGCGGCCGTATTGGCGGCGGCGATGCAGCGGCTTTGCGGAAACGCGAACTTTTCTGAAATGTATATGATGGATCATGTCCGAAATGCTGTTCTGATGTGCCATCAGGGCGAAGGGAACTGGAAAACCGCGCGCAGGGACGAAAAGCCTTTTTTGAAAAACCGCGTTCTTTCTGAAGGAGGCCTGTCCAATCCGCCGACGCTCATCTTTACACCGGAGCCAGGCCGAGCGTGCGTGCTGTCGCTGACCCATGTGGAAGGTGACCGATTCCGCCTCCTGTGTGCGCCCGGCGAAATCATACCCTCTGACAAGCTGCTGTATGTGGATATGCCAAATCTCTTTTTCCGGCCGGATTCCGGCATTCAGCGCTGTGTCATGGGCTGGCTGCAGAATGGAGGTACGCACCATGAGGTGGTCGTTCAGGGCGACCCTCGGCGCAGGCTTCAAATGCTTCTGCGCATGCAAAACGTAGAATATATTCAGGTTTGACGGGAAAGGAGCTCAAAGCATGGTAACCAATCTGTCATGCAGCCTGCAGGATCTGCTCGGGACGGAATATCTTGACGGCGTCTGCCGCGCGCGTGCGGCGCTGACCGGGGAGCCCGAAGCGGCGCTGCGGCGCATTGCCTCTGAGAAGGTCGATTTTTATCCGGCAGAATTTGCCGCTCGTCAGGAAGCGCTGATGCAGCAGATCGGGCAGGTGCTTTGCCCGCCTGCCCCGCAGTCCGTTCAGACGCTCCATGGCGCGCCGACCGACGCCTTCCGCAGTGCGCAGCATCAGAGCTTTGCCCCGATGAGCGGACTCGGCTGCTTTCGGATCGGGGAGGACGGCAGGCTTTTCTTCGCCGGGAAATCCGAGCATTATCACATTCCGCTCGGCCATTGCTTCCCGGGCTATGCGCTGCTGGAAAATGCCAAACGGCTTGGGATCCCGAATGCAACGCATAACAATACACGCGGCTACGTCACCCGGCTGCTCGAGCAGACGCTGATCGAGGCGGCAAACGGCGTCACTGCCGGGACGGCTGGATTTGAAGCGCTGCTGTCAAAGCGGGAGCCCGGCGTTTTGAACCGTGTGATCAACCTTGAAACCGGCTCTCTCGTCACAGAGGCAGCGTTCAAGATGATGCTTTCCCGCTTTTACACCATCGACGGCAAACCGGCGCCCTATGCAGGCAGGATCCCCGTTTTTCTCGTCATGGGAGACAACAACGGGGGATTTGCCGCCGGGTATCATGGCACAACGCTGTTTGCGCAGATGCTGCGCGGCCTGTGGCCGGAGCTTTCCGCCAGGGCCGGGGATACCTGCCGGATCGTCTCCGTTGCGATCAACGATATCTCCGATTTCCGCAGGGCGATCGAGCGATGGAACAGGGCGCCTTATAAAACCGCGGGCTTTTGCCATGAGATCATACTGATGAATTACAGCTGTATCGTGCTGCAGGCGGATTATCTGCACGAGGTATATCGCCTGTGCCGGCAAAGCGACACCCCGGTGCTCTGCGACGAGATTCAATCCTGTGCGTGGTACGACACCCTGTATTTGTTCCGCAGGCTCGGCCTGACGCCGGACTTCGTTTCCGTCGGAAAGGGCTTCCCCGGCGGCAATTATGCAGCCAGCAAGGTACTGGTCAGCGGCGCGTTTGACAATCTCGACCAATTCGGCGCGCTGGTCACGAACGGGCAGGAAGAATTAGCCAGCCTGTCCTACCTCATCACGATCGCCTTTCTTCGGGCGAACGCCGGGCACATCCGGACGACGGCAGACTTCATCCATCGGCGCCTTGCCGCGCTTGCCGGGGCACATGCAAGCCTTTGCTCCGGCGTCGAGGGCGAAGGATATATGACAGCGCTGCGCTTTTTGCACGCGGAGCATGCTGCGGCCTTCTGCAAACAGATGAACGAGCGCTGCTGCATCGATATGAGCGCACAGACCAACAAAGCAGGCTGCCCTCCGGTCGCGCTGATGAAATTACCGCTCATCGTGTCGGAAACGATGGTGGAAGCGCTTGCGGAGCGGATGGATCATACACTCACGGAGCTGGAGGGACGGCCATGACGGAGCATATCAATTTCGGCATCATCGGCTGCGGCATGATGGGCAGAGAGTTTTCCGCAGCATCCATGCGCTGGGCATGCCTGCAGGCGCAGATCCCGCGTCCGCGGATCCTGGCGGTCTGCAACACGACGGAGCGGAAGATGGAGTGGTTCCGCTCCAATCCCGACATTCGCAGCTTCTGCACGGATTACCATGACCTTTTGAACGATCCGGAGATCGAAGCGATCTACTGCGCGGTCCCAAACCACATGCATGCGCAGATATATTGTGATATTATCAGAAGCGGGAAGCACTTGCTGGGCGAGAAGCCTTTTGGAATAGACATGGACGCCTATCAGGACATTGAAGCGTGCATGGCCGCACATCCGGAGGTCTTTGTGCGCTGCTCAAGCGAGTTCCCGTATTATCCCGGCGCGCAGCAGATGATCCGTTGGTACCGCGAAGGCCGGTTCGGACAGATCATTGAAGCAAGATTCACCGTCAAGCATTCGTCTGACATGGATCGCACCAAGCCGATCAACTGGAAACGAACGCTCCGCTGCAACGGAAGATATGGCTGCATGGGCGATCTTGGGATCCACGCGCAGCATCTGCCGTTCCGCCTCGGCTTCCGCGCAAAAACCGTGAGCGCGCAGCTTGCCGATCTGATCCGGGAGCGCCCCGATGGCAAGGGCGGCATCGCCGCCTGTGAAACGTACGACAACGCGATCCTCCTTTGTGAGGCGCAGGACGCTGCCGGCGACCGCTTTCCGATGACATTTGAGCTCAAACGCATGGCGCCCGGCTGCAGCAACACGGTGGAATATGAGATCTACGGGATGGACCGATCGGCGAAGTTTTCGACGGAGGACGCCAACGCGGTTTGGTTTCTGGATAATACCGGCCGGGACCAGGCGTGGTGCCGCCTTCCGGTTGGATGCAAGCCGATGTTTCCCGTCATTACGGGAAGCATCTTTGAGTTTGGCTTTGGAGACGCGCTGCTTCAGATGTATGCTGCCTTTATCGCTGAGCTGCGCGGCCTGGACTGTCCCTTTGGCTGCATGCGCCCGGATGAAGTGCGCATGAGCCATGAGATGCTGACCGCGGCGCTGGATTCTTACGAAAACCGGAGGATCCTTGCGCTGTAAAGTATGAAGGAAAAAGGAGTTGGAGCAACATGCTGCAGGCGTCAGAGCACCGCAGAATCACGCTTTATGAACCGGACGACCCGTGCGCCTTCTCGGCCTGGGTAACGCCCTTTGACTACGGCGACGGAAGACTTGGCCTGTCCTTCACGGAGATCCGCAGCGAACGGGACCCTTGCTTCCGTGCGCCGCGGCTGGAATTCGGCGAGGCCGTCGGCGCCCCGGTGTCCTATTGTTCCGCGGAATGCGGCAGTCCGGACAAGACCTCCTATCGCGTCTATCTTGCATCTGAGGACGGCGGGCATACCTTCCATGAGACAGGCCGATGCCGTTTGAAGGAGGGCTCGTTTTGCAATATGGGCTTCCCGGACAACAGGATCGTCGGCCTGGATGTCGGCCGCATCAATGAAGCCGGAACCGGCTGGTGTGATTATATTGCGGTGCGGGAGAGCACCGACGGCGGCAGCACCTGGCAGGAAACCACAAGACTTTTTGAAGGGTGCGCGCTCTATCTGTGGAGGGTCCGCCGCCTGCGGGACGGTTCGTTTCTTGTTCTTGCCTGCTTCTATGGAACAAACTGGGGCGTCGGCATGGAACGTCCGATACGGAACTCGATGCTCCCCGACGAAACCCATATCTCAAAAATTCAAACGTTTTTTCTTCACACCCACGATGGGCGCAGCTTCTCAGGACCGCATTATGTTCTGCCCGGCATCGGCGCGGGAGAATACGACGTGGCTGAGCTTGACGACGGACGGCTGCTGTTTTTTGCGAGCGATACGCAGGCAACGCCATGCGGCAGACAGCTCGTTACCCGCACAGCGCAGGGCTTTATCAACGGCGCGCTATTGCCTGTACACCGCGGCGCGCCGAAAGCACCCGACAATGACCCGCAGGGCGGGTACTGCCCGGAAAGCATCGTTTGCCTTCCGGGAAACCTGCTGATCGGCGTGCGGCGCAACCGGCCCTTTACCTGCTCTTCGGATCTGGGAGGCAACTGGTATCAGATCGATCACCTGCCGCAGGGGCTGTATCAGCCGGTGCTCACGGCCCTGCCGGACCGTACGCTCCTTGCCTTCGGCCATGTTGGGGGCGACAATTCCGTCGGCCAGGTGAGGATGTCCATCTGTGTTGACCGATTTCATACGGCCGGCCTTCCTCCGCAGCCCTGCAAGCTCACGCTTGCAAGGGATCTGTCCGCAGACGGCCGCAAGTATATCAACGCCTTTACTGCGGCGCTGAGCTGCGGGGGAAAACCGCTTGCGGGTCAAAGGGTCCTGTTCCGAATGAATCCTTTATGGACGGACAGCGGTGCGCCAAGCACGGTCCCGCAAGCAAACGCACCGGATCAGATCGCTGCGGTGACGGATCAAAACGGCCTTGCGCACGCGTCCGTTCCGGCGTTCGATGCGATCCGCGATGTCCATTTTTATTACAATGTTGATGCGCTTTTTGTCCCGGATGAGGCGCAGTATCTTCCCTGCGCAAGCGTCTGCATGTCAGTTGCTGCGCTGACGGCGGAACGCAGGTGCCGGCACCCGTATCCTGCCTATTTTGCCGAGGGGACACTCTTCATCTCTCCGGAATTGGAGCTCCGTTTTCCGCGCATCTATGAACAGCTCCGCCCGTTTGTTGGCAGCCAGACCGCTGAGCTGAATGACCGTGCGCTTGCAAAGGCGCTCTGTGATGCGGGCGTTGCCGTACAGGAAAAAGACGGGACGCTTCGCTGGAAGCGAAGCGTCCACAGCAGGGACGGGCTGCAGGGGGTGCTGCCCCAGGGAGACGGGGACTGGTATGTCTGATAACAAAGCGGTACAGCCTCCGCGTTCGAAAGCTGTACCGCTGTGTGTCAATATGCATACTGGTGATGGGATTGAGAAGAAGACCGCCGGTCGGGATGGCAAACAGCGCATGGCCTGCGGACGGCATCCCGGATTTCCGTGTGGGCAGGGATCATGAATCGCATGCACCGTTTCCGCTCTTTCCGGCGATGGGTGCTGCCGTGGAATTGCGGGCAACCAGCTGCGGGGTATATTCGATCTTTTCTGCCATGGAGTCTTCAAGGTTGTCCTGCTGGATGATCATTTGGATCGCCGTGCGGCATCGTGCCATCAAGCGATGATCGATCGAAGTCAGTCCGGGCGTTACCATGGAAGACGTAAAAACATTGTCGAACCCGCAGACGGAGTAATCCTTCGGAACGCGCAGACCGCTGGAACGCAGCTGCGATATGATCCCGAAGGCGATCATATCATTTGCACCGACCAATGCGGTTGCAGTGTTCCCGCTGGCCAAAAACTCCGCAGTCAGTTTTTTCCCGATGTTAAACTCAAAGGATGTGCCGACGGCTGTCATCTCTGCGTCCGTGCTTTCGTCGCCGCAGACCAGCGCGTCAACACGGGCATCACGGCATCCGTCCCGTTCTGCCAATTCCTGAACTCTGTCTCTCATGCCTTCGAGGCGCTGCCCCCTGGCCAGCGTCAACTGGCCGATGGGCGTGGAGATAAAGGCAATGTGCCGGTGGCCAAGCTCATACAGATGGTCGGCCAGGATCACGCCTGCGCGCCGGTTGTTGAGCTCGATCGAGCAGATCGGCAGAGCGTCTGTTTTTTCGCCGATCAAAACCACGGGCATCCGGCCGGCGATCTGCGCGATCTGTTCCGTCAAGCTCGGAAGGAAGGTATAAATGATCCCGGAATATTGGGAGGAAAGGACCTGCTCCAGATAATACCGCTCCATGTCAACCTTTCGGAATGTGTTGCAGACGATCATCCGGTAACCGACAGTATCTGAGTATTGCTCGAGCACCTGAACAAGCTCTGAGTAATAGGGGTTTGTCAGCGTCGGGATCAGGACAAGGATCATTTTTGCATGTGCCCGTTTCGCGGATCTCTGCGCCGGAAGCTGATAGTTGAGCGCTTTTGCGGCGTTCAGAACGCGCTTTTTCGTATCTTCTGAAAAGCTTGCGCGTTCACTGCCGCTCAGCACCATGGAAACAGTTGCCTGTGAAACGCCTGCAAGTTTTGCGACCTCTGTCGAGGTCACACGCTTTGCCTTTGCCATGTTGGCTGTTTCTCCTTTCATATAACGATACGATCGTGATGCTGTGCGATCCGATCATTGATGCTTACTAATAAGAAATCAATATTATCATTGCTTTCTTGAGTCTATCATTTCTTTTTATGTCTGTCAATTCGCAGATAAAAAGAAAGCATCATCCCAAATCATCGCTGTGAAAGCAGCATGCACGCATTGACACCGGCATTGAGAAATGATAAACTAAATAATATTTGTTCGGATTATCTGAAATATTTAGTAATAATAATGAAAGAGAGATGAGAACATGCGCCTGCAAGAACTCTTTCCAGGATTGACGAGAGGTGGGAGCGTGCTGGTTTTGGGCGAGCTCCTGCTGGACTTCGTTCCCGGCGATGATTCCGTCGGGCTGGCCGATCCGGGCAGCGTATTAAAAACCGTAAGCGGTTCTGCCGGGATTTATGCCTGCGCATTAGCCGGGTTTGGCGTACCATGCAAGATGCTTTGCAAGCTCGGAACAGACCCGTTCAGCAAGCTTGCAAAGCAGGAGCTTGCCAAAGCGGGCGTCGGAACGGAATATATTGTCCGGTCGGACAGCCGTGCGAAGCTCGGGATCGCGTTCTTGGAATATACGCCGACAGGACGCAACTATGTCTATTACCGGGATGGCTCCGTCGGCAGCAGCTTCATGCCTGAGGAAATCCCGGAAGCGGCCTTCCCGGATGCAATGATGCTTCATCTTCCCGGAATGCTGCTGGATCTCAATGACAATATGCGCCAAAGCTGTTTTCGTGCGGTTGAACTCGCAAAAAAACACAATGTGCTTGTTTCCTTCGATCCGAATATCCGCAAGGAGCTGCGTGGAGATCCTGCGGCAAGGGAACGCATGATGCAAATGGTTTCGCTGGCAGATGTGATCGAGCCTACGCTTGATGAGGCAAAACTGCTGACCGGCTGCGCGGAGATCCCCGATATTCTCCATGCTTTGCACGCGGCAGGCCCAAGGCTTGTTGTGCTGACATGGGATAAGCAAGGCGCAATTTTCAGCTGTGCAGAGCAGCGGTTTCGGATCAGGGGTATCGACATTCCGGTGACTGATCCAACCGGGGCCGGCGATACCTTTGCTGCCGCGATGGCATACGGCATTCACGAAAACCTGAAGCTTGAAGATGCCGCGCGATTCAGCAACTGTGCTGCGACGCTTGTCTGCGTCAAACGCGGGGCCATTGGCATGGCGCTTCCGAATCTGAGAGAAACAGAGGAGTTCCTGCGCAGAGCGAGCTGTGTTCTGGAACCATTTTAGAGACTGCCGCTGCGTTTTCACGCAGCAGAAAGGATGTTATGCGTCATGACGATCAAGGAACGACTGGCCAGCGGCGAGCGTCTGCTTGGAACAATGGTCACCACCTTTGCGGCAGCAGACCTGCCCAAAATCCTGCAGGTTTGCGGATATGATTTTATCGTGATCGATTGTGAGCATGGTGCGTTTACGACGCGCGAGGTTGCCGATCAGATCTCGGTCTGCCGGGCAATCCATCTGCCGGTCATTGTGCGGATCCCGCTTCTCAGCCGTGAGCACGCGCTCAAGGCGATGGAAATGGGGGCAAACGGTCTGCTGCTGCCGAACACAGAGACCGCTGAGCAGGCGCAGACGCTTGTTGACTATGTGAAATACGCGCCGATGGGGCACCGCGGGGTTTCCCTTTCAAGGCCGCATACTGATTTTCAGAAGGTGGACGGCCGGGAGTACATGGCGTTCAGCAACGAAAACAATCTTGTGATGTGCCAGATCGAATCGCAAAAGGGCGTCGAAAGCATTGAGCAGATCATGGCCGTGCCCGGCGTGGATATTGCGCTGATCGGCCCGAATGATCTGTCGCAGGATTATGGCATTCTCGGTCAGTTTCACAGTGAGACCATCATCCGCGCCTTCCGCCGTGTGATTGCCGCTGCTGCCGCAAACGGGAAGTTCAGCGGCGTACACTTCGGCAAAGCCGAAGCGCTTAAGCCGTGGCTGCACAGCGGAATGACGATGAATCTGTGCAACAGCGATGTCGGGCTTCTGATGAATGGAGCAAAAGAATTACAGGAATTAACGGAGGGATAAGGATGAAACTTGTTGTTCTGGATGGATATACCGAAAACCCCGGCGATTTGAGCTGGGACGGTCTGGAAAAATTCGGAGACCTGCGCGTCTATGACCGTACGCCGAAAGATACGGCGGAAATCATTCGCCGCATCGGTGACGCGGAAATTGTTTACACAAATAAGACGCCGCTTTGCGCAGAGGTCTTTGCGCGCTGCACGGCGCTCCGGTTTGTCGGCGTTCTGGCGACGGGATACAACATCATCGATGTTTCGGCCGCACAAGCGCATGGCGTGACCGTCACCAATGTGCCGACTTACGGAACGGCCGCCGTTGGGCAGTTCGCAATTGCGCTGCTGCTGGAGCTGTGTCATCATATCGGCCACCACAGCGAGGAGGTCCGCAAAGGGCGGTGGAGCAGCAGCCCCGACTGGTGCTTCTGGGATTATCCGCTCATTGAGTTGGCCGGAAAAACCATTGGCATCATTGGGTTTGGACGGATCGGACAAACAACGGGCAGGATCGCCGGGGCGCTCGGCATGAGGGTGCTGGCATTTGACACGATGCAAAGCGACATGGGGCGCGAGATCGGCCGGTATGTTTCGCTCGACACGCTGCTCGCAGAATCCGATGTCATCTGCCTGCACTGCCCGCTGTTCGATCAGACGCGCGGCATCATCTGCCGCAGGACGATCGAAAAAATGAAGGACGGCGTACTGCTCATCAACAACAGCCGCGGGCCGCTGATCGTGGAGCAGGATCTTGCAGACGCGCTGAACTGCGGGAAAGTTGCCGGCGCGGGCCTGGACGTGCTCTGCGTGGAGCCGGCAAATCCGGACAATCCCCTGCTTACCGCAAAAAACTGCTTCATTACCCCGCATATCTCCTGGGCGCCAAAGGAAAGCCGCCAAAGGCTTATGGATATCGCCGTACAAAACCTCGCGTGCTTCCTGAATGGAAACGCCCAGAACGTCGTCAAGGCTTGATGCGGCATGAGGCGTCGTTTCGCGCTCGTAATATAGAGCAGGGGGCACTTCATGAAAATATGCCTCGGGGAAGCTTGCAACCAACGCAAAAGGGTATAAAAACCGGCGTGACCGTACGGGTCACGCCGGTTTTGTCTCTTGGATTTTGTGTGGAGGGGAGAGAGAAAAACCGATGCTCGTTATGACTGCGGACAACAAAAGAACGGCCCAAAGCCTCTAAATATCGACATTCTTTCTTGAATATATGCAATCAATGCTCCTTTCAAGATTAATATTCGTGCGACGATTCTGCCTAACTTCTATCAACGGCGTCCTTCTTGACATCAGCATGAAAATAAGATAGCAGACCTTAATCTATGATTCATAACGTTTTTTCCTAAAAAGGCCCTGCCATCACGATGAAAAAACCTTAAAACCATTTGGTTTTAAGGTTTTTTTATGCCTGCTTTAAGAGCAGATCAAAAGACGTCAAACACACAGCCCCGGGCGGGAGCGGAAGCTCCTG
>CADCOJ010000240.1 GCA_902803075.1 Oscillospiraceae bacterium
CAGCGTGCGGACGTTGTGCAGGCGGTCCGCGATCTTGATGAGCACGACGCGGATGTCCTTCGACATGGCCATGAACATCTTGCGCAGGTTTTCCATCTGCTGCTCTTCCATGGTGGAATACTGCACGCGCGTCAGCTTGGTGACGCCCTCCACCAGATTGGCCACCGTTTCCCCGAACAGGCGCGAGATCTCCTCAAAGCTTGCGTCGGTATCCTCGATGCAGTCGTGCAGCAGCGCGGCCACGATGGCGTCGGTGTCCATGCCGATCTCCGCAACGATCTCCGCCACGGCCAGCGGATGGATGATATAGGGCTCGCCCGATTTGCGCAGCTGCCCCTTGTGTTTTTCATCGGCATATTCATAGGCGCGTTTGACGAGCGCAAGATCCGTTGACGGAGAATAGCGCTCGACGGCCTGGATCATAGAATCATAGTGCTCCTGCTTGGTCTGCACTCAGATCCCCTCCTTTTCCTCTTTGAGCCGCATCAGGATGCGGCTGCGGGACAGATCCGCCTTCCGGTCCCCCGCGCACAGCCGGATGCGCAGCACCTTGGGCCGCTGCTCCACGCGCAGCAGTCCCTGCTCCTGCAGCACATCCAGGCACACGCGGACGGTCCCCTCATGCAGCTGCATGCCGGAATGGCGCGCAAGCTTGCGGCACAGGCAGCCGAAGTCCTCGCAGACGGTGCCGCTCTCGGCCGCGGAGGCCAGATAGCGCCACACCGCCGCGAACGCCCTCCGGTCCGGAAGCAGCTCCGCCGCCTCCTCGCATGCCAGCGGCTCGCCGGAGGCATGGCGGGTGTAGAGCGCCTTCTGCAGCTTCATCCGCGAGCGGAACGAAGCGTCCGGCCGGATATCCACAAGATTCAGCTGCACCGAGCGCATGCCCCGGTATTCGTTGATCTGCGGCGTGTAGGCGATCTCCACGCCGTCGCCCAGGGCGACGGCCGCCCGCTGCGCATTGGTGGAGAAAAAGATGGCGCTCCAGACATGCCTTCCGTCGGACAGGCGCAGGCGCAGATGCTTGCCCCCTCCGACCTCGCTGAGCTCCGTGACGCGCAGATTCTTCATCTGAAAGACCGGCCGCGGGCACCCTGCGCCGCAGGGCTCCAGCTCGTCCATGGCCTCGATGTTTTCAATGGTCAGCAGCTCCGCAGGCAGCTCGCAGTCGATCTTCAGATCCGCGCTGCACGCCTCCGTCTGCCGGAACTGCCCGCAGAGCTTCTGCATCTGCTCGCGGAACGGCGCGATGCAGCTGCGGCGGATCGTAAAGCCCGCGGCAAGCTCATGGCCGCCGTAGCTCTCCAGCAGCGGGGCAAGCTCTTCAAGGGAGCGGAAAAGATTGAAGCCGCCGTAGGACCGCGAGGACGCCTTGCCCTTGTCGCCGTCCAGGCAGATGAGGAACGTCGGGCAGGAATACTCCTCAGCGAGCCGCGAGGCGACGATGCCGACCACGCCCTGGTGCCAGGATTCATCCGCCAGCACGATGGCCTCCGGGAGCTCGCCCTCCGGAAGCATGGCCACGGCGCTCTGATAGATCTCGCCTTCGATCTCCTGCCGGCGGCGGTTGAGCCTGCAGAGCTTCGAGGCCAGCTCCACCGCGCGGGAGGCGTCGTTCGTCAGAAACAGCTCCGCCGCCAGCTCCACGGCGCCCATGCGCCCGGCGGCATTGATGCGCGGCGCCAGCGTATAGCCGATCGTCCCGGCGGTGAGCTGCCCGCTCTGAACGGAGCATTCCGCCATCAGCGCCGCAATGCCCACGCGGCGCGGGTTGGCCAGCTCGCGCAGGCCGCGCGCCACCATGGTGCGGTTTTCGCCCACCAGGGGCATGACATCCGCAACGATGCCGAGACACAGCAGGTCGCAGTATGTATCGAGCAGCTTCTCCTGCTCGCCCTCGATGGCGGCGGCGAGCTTGAACGCAACGCCGACGCCCGAAAGCTCCGGGACCGGCCGGGGCTGGTCCCGCCGGTGGGGATCGACGAGCGCGACGGCATGCGGAAGCTCCGTCTTGCACTCGTGATGGTCGGTGATGACGAGCTCCATGCCGCGCTCCCGGCAGAGCTCCGCCTCATCGTTGGCGGTAATGCCGCAGTCGACGGTGATGATCAGCTCCACGCCCTGCATACGCAGCGATTCGATCGCAAGCGGGTTGAGACCGTAGCCCTCCTCCAGCCGGGCCGGGATATAGCTGGTCACATGCCCGCCGCGGCTGCGCAGATACGACACCAGCAGGCATGTCGCCGTGATGCCGTCCACGTCATAGTCCCCGAAGACGGCAATATGCTCCCGCCGGGCCAGGGCCCGGCGTACGCGCGATGCAGCCTTGTCCATGTCGACCAGGTCGAACGGCGACGACAAAGGCGCCTGGCAGGAGAGAAACTCCCGGGCGCTTTGGGCATCACAATAGCCGCGGCTGCAAAGCACTGCCGCGGTAATGGGAGAAAAGCCTGCGTCCGACAGCTTCCGCTGGTCGGCAGGCTGATAGGACGAGACAGTCCAGGTTCCGTACTTCAACGCAGATACACATCCATTATGTTTTTATTTTTTGTAGTATTATAGCATTCCCGCGGGAATATCACAACAAAAAAGTTGCCCGGCGCGCGCCTGCCGCGGCAAATCGCGGCGCTTGTGGAGGATGCACAGGAAACAGCCTCGGATCCGGTCGGATTTTGTGCGAAAAACATGCTTCACAAGATGTTTCTTTTGTGATATACTTGGATAAATTCAATAGGATCATTCAAAGGATAGAGGCGCAGCTGTCAAAAGTAGCTCCCGGTGCAAGGTCTGGCCGGACCGTTGCCGGGGTGAAAGGGGCCGCTGCCGAAGGAGACGCGCGGCATGCTTCTCCTGGGCAAACGGATAAGATCCGTTTGACTGTCGCATTTGCGGAGAGCTATGGATTGATTGTGAAGCGCTTCCCCCGTGCCCCATGCGGAGCCGGCGGAGGTTTTCGGGACGATCTTCAGCAGCCGCTGCAAATGCAGCGGCTGCGTTTTCTTTCCGTACACACACATGCAGAACAGAAAGGATGAGCTGAAATGACAAACAACCCCATTTTCCGCGGCGCCGCCACCGCCCTCATCACGCCGACGAACAGCACCGGCGTGGACTACGCGGCCTTTGGCCGCCTGATCGACTGGCAGATCGAAAGCGGCATCAACGCCCTGGTCATTGCCGGGACGACCGGCGAAGGCTCCACGCTCACCGACGCGGAGCACCGTGAGGTTCTGCGCTTCGCCGTCGACCGCATTGCCGGGCGCGTGCCCGTCATTGCCGGGACCGGCTCGAACGACACCGAATACGCCGTCTCCCTCGCGCGCTACGCCTGCCAGGTCGGCGCGGACGCGCTGCTCGTGGTCACGCCGTACTACAACAAGGCCACGCAGAACGGCCTCATCCGGATGTACCGGACCATCGCGGACGCATCCACAAAGCCGCTGATCCTCTACAACGTGCCCTCCCGCACCGGCGTCAACATCGAGCCCGCCACCTATCTCGCCCTGGCCGACCATCCCAACATCGCCGCCATCAAGGAGGCCAACGGCAACATCTCCAAGATCGTGGAGACGGCCGCGCTCGTGGACGGAAAGCTCGACATCTACTCCGGCAACGACGACCAGATCGTCCCCATCCTTGCGCTGGGCGGCGCAGGCGTCATCTCCGTGCTGAGCAACGTCATGCCCTCCGAGACCGCCGAGCTGTGCAGCTGCTTCTTCCGCGGGGACGTTGCGGGGAGCGCGGCGATGCAGTATGCGCTGCTGCCGCTGATCCACGCGCTGTTCTGCGAGGTGAACCCGATCCCCGTCAAGGCCGCCATGGCAGCCATGGGCTGGTGCGAGAATCACCTCCGCCTGCCTCTGACGCCGATGGAGCCGCAGCATGAGCAGGCGCTCCGCGCGATCATGCACGGACACGGGCTCATCTGACCGGGAAGGAGGCGCGGACATGAGGATCCTTGTCAATGGGCTCTGCGGCCACATGGGCCGCGAGGTGGCCCGTCTGGCCGCCGAGGGATACCGCGGAGCAGTCCTGGCCGCGGGCGCGGACGTGAACGCCGGAAGCTGCGAGATCGCAGGCGTCCCCTGTGCGCGCGACATCCGCGAGGCCTGCCCGGACGTGGACTGCATCGTTGATTTTTCCCATCACAGCGGCACCGCAGCCCTGCTGGAGTTTGCCGTTTCGCACCGGCTGCCGCTGGTGCTCGCCACCACCGGGCAGACGCCCGCCGAGCGCGAGGCCATCGCTGCGGCGGCCGGATCGATCCCGCTGTTCTTTGCCGCCAACTATTCCCTGGGCGTGGCGCTGCTCATCGAGCTTGCAAAAAAGGCGGCTGCCGCCATGCCGGACGCGGAGATCGAGATCATTGAAACGCACCACGACCGCAAGCTCGACGCGCCCAGCGGCACGGCGCTTGCGCTGGCGGAGGCCATCCGGTCGGTCCGGCCGGAGGCGGAGCTCCATCCCGGCCGCACCGGCTATGGCCGGCGCACGCCGCAGGAGATCGGCATCCATTCCATCCGCATGGGCAGCATCGTGGGCGTGCATGAGGTGCTTCTCGGCACCGCGACGCAGACCATCACCCTCAGGCATGAGGCCCACAGCCGCGCGCTGTTTGCCGAGGGCGCGCTGGCCGCGGCGGAATTCCTCTGCGGGAAGCCGGCGGGCCTGTATGATATGAAAAGCATGGTCTCTTTCTGAGGCCGCAGGAAAAAGGAGCGAGACCGCATGAGACTTGCAATTTACGGATATGGGAACATCGGCCGGGGCGTGGAATGCGCCATCCGGCAGAACCCCGATATGGAGCTGACGGGCGTGTTCACGCGGCGGGAGCCCGCGTCCGTCCGGACGCTGACCGGCGCGCCGGTCTATCCCGCCGCAGACATCGACGCCCATGCCGGTGCCATCGACGTGCTGATCCTCTGCGGCGGCAGCGCCACGGATCTGCCCGTTATGACGCCTGCGCTGGCCGCCCGCTTCAATGTCATCGACAGCTTCGACACGCATGCGCGCATCCCGGAGCATTTTGCGGAAGTGGACGCGGCGGCAAAGCGCGGCGGGCACATTGCGCTCATCTCCGGCGGCTGGGACCCGGGCATGTTCTCCCTGGCGCGGCTGTATGGCTCCGTGATCCTTCCGGAGGGCCGGGACTATACGTTCTGGGGCCGGGGCGTCAGCCAGGGCCATTCCGACGCCATCCGCCGCATCGCGGGCGTCCGGGACGCGCGGCAGTACACCGTTCCCGTCCCTGAGGCGCTTGCGGCCGTGCGCAGCGGGAGCGACCCGGAGCTCACCACGCGCCAGAAGCACCGGCGCGAGTGCTATGTCGTGGCTGAGGAGGGCGCGGACCGCGCGCGGATCG
>CADCOJ010000241.1 GCA_902803075.1 Oscillospiraceae bacterium
CCCGTGGAAGAACTGCTGAAACAGGAAACGGCGTGACCGAAGCCACGCCGTTCCTGAGAAAATACGATATTACTTTCTTATGCCCCCCGACCATTCCCGGAAGGACTTCTCTTGCTCTGCGCGGTATTTTGTTGTTGTCCTTATGCGTGTTCGCCTTTTGCCGCAGGTGTTTTTTTATCCGGTCCCGGCCTCACGCCGGCAGGTGTTGAAAAAGATGATCATCTGCAGGAATCTCATCTGCCGGTTGTGTACGGTATAATATTGTGTTTCCACATCGGTCCTCCAGCAGATATTCACCGCCTGGCCGCCTTCCACCCCGGTGAAGGAGAGCGTCCCGTCCCGCAGACGCAGGGTGATCGTTTCCTCTGTCACCGGCGCAGGCTTCCGGTTGTACGCTGTCGTGTGCGGGTTGTTGAGGTACATATTGAAAAAATTCTGCGCCTGCATGGAAAGCGGCAGCACCACCCCGCCGCACTCCATCGTGAGCGGGCTCCGCATGGCCTCGCCAATGCGCAGGCGCGTCATCCGGAAGTCGTTGCGCAGGATCAGCGTCCAGGCAAAAAATGTGAACCCAGTCACGATGCTCCCCACCGCCAGCGCGCACCAGGCCAGCAGGATGCCGCTTTGAAAATACCCCTTCCAGTCCACGGGCCGGCTTTTCTTCCCGGGTCTCCACGGTTCGCCGGAGCCTTCGCCTTCGCGCCGCTCCCAGCAGACGTTCACTTCCTCGAAGGCAGGATTCCAGCTCTGCAGCGTGTCGTTGCCGAACCTCTGCTTCATTCCGTTTTCCCCGCTCTACTCCTGCATGTTTTGAAATAGGCCGTCAGCTGCGTGAAGGTCTGCGCCTCGTTGCGCACGGTGTAAGACAGCGTTTTCCCGCCGCTTTCCCAGCAGACGTTCACCGCCGTGCCGTCCTCCAGCCCGGTGAGCGAGAGCATCCCGCCCTGCAGGCGCAGCGTGATCGTCTGCTCCGTCTGCGGCGCGCGCCTGCGGTTATAGACCAGCGTGTAGGGGCTGTTGAGATACATATTATAATAAGTAAGCGACGGCTGCGTAAGCGGCAGCGTCTCATCGCCGCACTGAAGCGTGCAGCGCTCCAGGTCGGACGCGCACATCACTTCATTGATGCGGATGCGCGTCATGCGGAATTCATTGCGCAGGCGGACGGTATGAACAAAAAAGACGATCAGGGCAACGCCAATCAGAATGGCCGCTGCAGCGCAGGCAAAAAGGATCGCGCGGCCGAGCTTTTCTTTCCGGTACATGATCGGTTCCTCCGTTCCGGTCTCAGGCGGCTGGCTTTCGGTTATTTTATTTGACGAGAACGGCGCGCCGTTTGTTCCCGTTCCCCGGACGTCGCCTGTTTTTCCACAGTTTCCACAGAATTATCCACATCTTGTGGTTTCTCGTCCTTTCCAGACACAATTTCTTGTGTTTTGCTCCCTCTTTTCGCGCGTTTTCTCGCCTGGCTCGTCCTACAATAAAGGCAGTTTCCTTGCAGAGGAGAAACACGCTATGGCAAGAAAAAAGAGTCCGTCGGTCCTTGCGTCGGGACGCGTCGTCTATCTCCCGACCGCACGCATCCGGCCGAATCCTGCGCAGCCGCGCACGATCTTTGACACAGCCGGCCTGCAGGAGCTGGCCGCATCCATCCGGCAGTACGGCGTGCTGCAGCCGTTGACTGTCCGGAAGCAGAACGGCGTTTATGAGCTGGTGGCCGGAGAGCGCCGGCTGCGCGCCGCACGGCTGGCCGGACTCGCGGAGGTCCCCTGCCTCGTCGCCTGCGTCGACGAGGCGTCCTCCGGGATGCTGGCGCTTGTGGAAAACCTGCAGCGGCGCGACCTGGACTACATCGAACAGGCCGAAGGGCTTGCGCGGCTCATGCAGCAGTATCACCTGAGCCAGGAGCAGGCCGCCCAGCGCGTCGGGAAAAGTCAGTCCGCCGTGGCCAATAAGCTCCGCCTGCTCCGTCATCCGCCTGCCGTCCTGCAGGCGCTGCGCGAAAACAGGCTGAGCGAGCGGCATGCACGCGCACTTTTGAAGCTGCCGCAGGCGTCCGAGCGCCTGCGCGTCATTGCGCTCATTGCGCAGGGAGACTGGACCGTTGCGCGTACCGAACAGTATATCGACGCGCTGCTCGCGCCGCCCCAGCCCCGGCGGGAGCTCGGGCCGTTTTTGCTGCGCGACGCGCGCGTTTTTCTCAACTCGGTCAACCACAGCCTTGCGCTCATCCGCGCCGCCGGGATCGACGCAGGCAGCGATCAGCAGGAGACCGACCGCGAGATCATCCTCACCATCCGCATCCCAAAACGGGCGGAAGTGAAAAAATAGCAGATCCGTCGATTTCCGGCCGTTTTTGCGCTCCGGTTTCGGTGTTTTCACCACGATTCTTGCAGCAAACAAATTTTTTGCAGAAAAATTGATTTTTTAGTTTGCAAAGTTGGTTTTATATGGTATAGTATGTATTTGCCTGATTCATCTGAAAACATAAAACGCAATCGGCCGGGGCGAGGGATGCCGCGGCCCAAGAAACGAAAGGGGTTTACAAATGTCTCACAAATACGTCTACCTGTTCTCCGAAGGCAATGGCAAAATGCGCGAGCTTCTCGGCGGCAAGGGCGCGAACCTGGCCGAGATGACCAACCTCGGCATGCCTGTCCCGCAGGGCTTCACCATCACCACCGAAGCCTGCACCCAGTACTACCGTGACGACCGCCAGATCAACGCTGAGATCGAAGCGGAGATTATGCAGTACGTGGAAAAGCTGGAGGAAATGACCGGCAAGAAATTCGGTGACCTCTATAATCCGCTGCTCGTCTCCGTGCGCTCCGGCGCGCGCGCGTCCATGCCCGGCATGATGGACACCATCCTGAACCTCGGCCTGAACGACGAGGTCGTTGTCGCCTTCGCAAAGAAGACCAACAACCCCCGCTTTGCATACGACTCCTACCGCCGCTTCATCCAGATGTACTCCGACGTCGTCATGGAGGTCGGCAAGAAATATTTTGAACAGCTTATCGACGAAATGAAGGACGCCCGCGGCGTCAAGCTCGACACCGAGCTGACCGCCGAGGATCTGGCCGAGCTGGCCGAGAAGTTCAAGGCCGAGTACCGCGAGAAGCTCGGCGAAGAGTTCCCGCAGGACCCGAAGGTCCAGCTGATGGGCGCCATCAAGGCCGTGTTCCGCTCCTGGGACAACCCCCGCGCCATCTACTACCGCCGCATGAACGACATCCCCTCCGACTGGGGCACTGCCGTCAACGTGCAGTCCATGGTCTTCGGCAACACCGGCGACACGTCCGGCACGGGCGTTGCCTTCACCCGCAACCCGGCCACCGGCGAGAAGAAGCTGTTCGGTGAGTTCCTCATGAACGCCCAGGGCGAAGACGTCGTGGCCGGCGTCCGCACGCCGCAGTCCATCGACCAGCTGGCTGAGGTCATGCCCGAGGCATATCAGCAGTTCGTGGACATCTGCGCCAAGCTCGAGTACCACTACCGCGACATGCAGGACATGGAATTCACCATTGAGGACAAGAAGCTCTATATGCTCCAGACCCGCAACGGCAAGCGCACCGCCGCCGCCGCGATGAAGATCGCCTGCGACCTTGTGGACGAGGGCATGATCTCCGAGCAGGAAGCCGTCGCCATGATCGACCCGAAGAGCCTCGACGCGCTGCTCCACCCGACGTTCGACCCGGCCGCCCTCAAGAAGGCCAAGGTGATCGGCACCGGTCTGGCCGCCTCCCCCGGCGCCGCCTGCGGCAAGATCGTCTTCAGCGCAGAGACCGCCACCGACTGGGCCAAGAACGGCACAAAGGTGGTCCTGGTCCGTCTGGAGACTTCCCCGGAAGACATCGAGGGCATGCACTATGCGCAGGGCGTTCTGACCGTCCGCGGCGGCATGACCTCCCACGCGGCCGTCGTTGCCCGCGGCATGGGCACCTGCTGCGTGTCCGGCTGCGGCGCCATCAAGATCGACGAGGCCGCCAAGAAGTTTGAGCTCGGCGGCAAGACCTTCAAGGAGGGCGACTGGATCTCCATTGACGGCACCACCGGCAACATTTACGGCGAAAAGATCAAGACCGCTGCCGCCTCCATCTCCGGCGACTTTGACCGCCTGATGAGCTGGGCAGACAAGTTCCGCGTCCTGCAGGTCCGCACCAACGCCGACACCCCGCACGACGCCGCCCAGGCTCTGGCCTTCGGCGCAGAGGGCATCGGCCTGTGCCGCACCGAGCACATGTTCTTTGAGGCTGACCGTATCAAGGCCATCCGCGAGATGATCGTTTCCGAGACCTCCGAGCAGCGTGAAAAGGCGCTTGCCAAGCTCGAGCCGATGCAGCAGGGCGACTTCGAGGCCATCTATGAGGCCATGAAGGGCCGTCCCGTCACCATCCGCCTGCTCGACCCGCCTCTGCATGAGTTCGTCCCGACCGATCCGGACGACATTGCGGAGCTTGCCAAGGAGATGGGCCTGACCATCGAGCACCTCAACCACATCATCGCCGGCCTGCATGAGTTCAACCCCATGATGGGCCACCGCGGCTGCCGCCTCGACGTCACTTACCCCGAGATCGCCAAGATGCAGACCTCCGCCATCATCAAGGCCGCCCTGGCTGTCCGCAGCCGCCGCCCGGCCTGGAAGATCGTCCCGGAGATCATGGTCCCGCTGGTCGGCGAGGCCAAGGAGCTTGCTTACGTCAAGTCCGTGATCGACCAGGTCGCAAAGAAGCTCATCAAGGAAGCCGACTCCGACATGACCTATAAGGTCGGCACCATGATCGAGATCCCGCGCGCCGCGCTGACCGCCGACGAGATCGCCAAGGAGGCCAAGTTCTTCTCCTTCGGCACCAACGACCTCACCCAGATGACCTTCGGTTTCTCCCGCGACGACGCCGGCAAGTTCCTTGCCAGCTACTACGATCACAAGATCTATGAGTCCGATCCGTTCTCCAAGCTGGACCAGGCCGGCGTCGGCCGTCTTGTCCAGATGGCTGCGGAGCTCGGCCGCAAGACCCGCCCCGACATCAAGCTCGGCATCTGCGGCGAGCAGGGCGGCGATCCGTCCACGGTGGAGTTCTGCCACAAGATCGGCCTGACCTATGTGTCCTGCAGCCCGTTCCGCGTGCCGATCGCACGTCTGGCTGCCGCGCAGGCTGCCATCCGGAACGCCCAGCAGTAATTCCCCAACAAACGCGCCACAGCGCGGCGAAACGACCGTTTCGCCGCGCTGTGAAGTTTCTTTCACCGATTTCCAGACCCTGGGAAGGAGCAGGCGGCTTGGATATGGATCAGCCGCGCACGCTCGTCGTCCGCCGGGACGCCGATCCAGCTCACGGCGCAGCCGTTCCCTGTACAGAGGCCCTTTTCACCTTTGACACGGAAAACCACTCCCTCGTCGCAGATCTCGGAAGCGTCGGGCCCGTGAACGTCGTCTGCCTGACCGTCTGGGCCGACGGCGGCACGGACGCGGCGTATGAGCTGCAGCCTGCGTATGCAGCGCGGGAGCGCTTTTGCTGCGTGCTCCGGCTGACACAGGGGCGGCGGCTC
>CADCOJ010000242.1 GCA_902803075.1 Oscillospiraceae bacterium
TGGAGGATGTGACCCTTGAACAGATTCCGGCGCTGCCTGGATCAGGCGGCGCCGGCCGTTTTTTCAGAATCATGCGGCAGGGAGGACGCGGGCGTCCGCTGTCCGCCTGTGCCGTTTGTAGCCGGTTTGTTCCGGACCTGTATAATTGTTTTGTTTTTTGGGAAAGGAGGTTCGTGCAATGGCAGCACTTGACAGCGTGATCGCCATGAATACGGAAGATTTCTTCCGCTATGTGAAATCCATCCGGTACGGTTATCAGGACCGTTCCGGCAGGCTGCATTTCATAGAGGATGAAGACTTTGCCGTACAGGATTATTCCTTTTCGTCACCGGAAGAGATCGTAAACAACAACTGCGGCTGGTGCTGGGATCTGGCGGAGCTGATACGCCTGTACTGTACAGTGCATAACATCCCGCACAGATCATATTTCATGGAATACCGTTCGGACGAGCTTCATCAAACCCACACGCAGGTGTTTTTATGCGATCAAGGGAAGTGGAGCGCAGCCCCGGACAACTGCCTGGGGCTGGAATTCGGGACTCCCGCCTTTGATGACGCGGAGGCGTGCGCCGCCTGGTTCGTGTCGTTATTCACGGATCACCTGGAGTCGGTCCTGAAGGAGCGCTACGACGCGGCAAGCCTTTTTGTAAGGGAATACAGCCGCACGTTCGCCCCCGGTATTTCAGACGACGAATACCTTTTGCAGATACGCGGATAACGGAAAGGTTTCACATGAACAGCGCGCATGGAAAAGAAAGCGGGAAGCGGGCGCTGCTCATACCTGAAAGGACCGGCGTGACTGAGGGGAGCGTTCACAGGCTTTATATTGCAGCAAGGCAATGATCGGCAGATCTGCGTTTATGGAGGTGATCCTTTGATCGAAATAAAAGAAACCGGCATTGCGGACATCAAAAACGTTCAACGCCTCTGGGCGGATGGAGACGTCATGCGCTTTGTCGGGTTTCCGGATGGGCTGCGCCAGACAGACGAAGCGATGCAGGCATGGTTCCGCTGGATCGATGCAGGCCGTCCGGCCAGAAACCACTATTCGATTTTTGCGGATGGGGTTTATTGCGGAGAGGCCTTTTATGAAATTGACAAGAGCCACGACAACCGCGCAGCCCTGGACATCAAGCTGTTCCGCTTTGCGCGCGGGCGCGGGATCGCGGCAAAGGCGCTCTCTTACGCCGTGAAGGAAGCATTCGGTCACGGCGCCGAGATCGTCTGGGTGGACCCTGTTCCGGACAATACAAAGGCCATTGCGCTGTATGAACGGCTGGGGTTCCAGCGGCAGGAGATGCCGGCGCATTTGACCCCGCAGGGCGAAGGGCCGTCCTCCATTTACATGGAGCTTCGCAAAGCGTGAGGGAACACGGCAGAGAATAGGAGTTTATGATGAAAACGATTATAAAAGAAATCACAGACAAAACGGAAAAGGAGGCGATTGCAAGAGAGATCCTGAACGGTCTTCCGGAATGGTTCGGCATGCCGGAAAGCACGGAGGAATATATCCGGGATTCGCAGGACAAGCCGTTTCTTGCCTGCTTTGTGAACGATGAAGCCGTTGGGTTCGTTGTGCTGAACGCCGCCAGCAGGGACTGCGCAGAAATCCTTGTCATGGGAATCAAAAAAGAATACCACAGAAACGGTATCGGGGCGGCGCTGAATCAAGCCTACGAAGCCATGGCAGGGAAGCTGGGCTATACATATTCCCAGGTAAAAACCGTGCAGATGGGCCGCTACAAGGAATACGACATTACAAATAAATTCTATCTGGCGATGGGCTATAAGGAATTGGAATGCTTCCCGACGCTGTGGGATGAATGGAACCCCTGTCAGATCTATGTGAAATATCTCGGGGCGTAAGCGTTCCGACCGCCCTGCAAAAAGAGGCTTGCCTATGAAAGATCTTGTTCTCTATATTCACGGAAAGGGCGGCTCCGCCGCCGAGAGCGCGCATTACAGGCCGCTGTTCCCCGGCTGCGCGGTGGCCGGGCTGGACTACCGGACCTTCACTCCCTGGGAAACAGGCGCGGAGATCCGCGATGCGGTGCAGAGGCTGAAGGAGCGCTATGAAAGCATCACGCTGATCGCCAACAGCATCGGCGCGTTTTTCAGCATGCACGCAGGGATCGACACAATGATCCGCAGGGCGTATTTCATTTCCCCCGTCGTCGATATGGAGCGGCTGATCCTTGCCAGGATGGCCCGGGAAGGCGTGACGGAGGCGGAGCTGCAGGCAAAGGGCGTGATCCCATCCGCGTCCGGAGAGGCGCTGTCCTGGGCGTATCTGAGCTATGTCCGGGCAAATCCCGTCCGGTGGCAGACGCCCACCGAGATCCTCTGCGGCAGGCAGGACGATCTGATCCCCTTTGAAGCGGTCGCGTCGTTCGCAGAGGCGCACGGTGCAAAGCTGACTGTGATGGAGACCGGCGGGCACTGGTTCCACACGGCGGAGCAGATGCGTTTCCTGGACGGCTGGATCCGGGACAGCCTGTGCCCGTGAACAGCAAAATGGTCTGCACGATCAACGTGCAGACCATTTTTTCGATCCCGTTCCGCCGTGCGGCCGCCTCAGATGTCGAAGAAGCCGATGATGACGATGCCGATGATCACCAGCGCGATCATCAGATAGTGCTTGACGGACAGCTTTTCCTTCAGGAAGATCCGGCTCCACAGCACGGACACCGCACAGTATGCCGAGATGATCGGTGCGGAGATGGCGAAATGGGCCGTGTCGGCAATGGCATAGATATAGGCGAACTGGCCGGCAGTCTCAAACAGGGCGCCGACATACTTCGGCCCCTCCTGCTTCGGCAGCAGCTTCTGCCGGCGGATGAGCACGACATAGACAAAGCACACCGCAGCCGCCGCAAGGAA
>CADCOJ010000243.1 GCA_902803075.1 Oscillospiraceae bacterium
CATGCTGACAGGCTCCATGTTCGGATGGACAGTCCCCGGCGCGGATCCGAAGAACTGCGATCAGGACATGCCAAAGATGGATATTAGCCCTGTGTGACAATAAACCTCTGGCCCCTTGGCATTATTTCGGCATACCGATATAATACGAAGCAGAGGAGGTGCGCTGGATGATCATTGACGAACTGCTTGCGAAGCGAGGTATGACAAAATACCGTCTGGCGGTGCAGGCAGGGATTCCGCATGCGACACTGAATGATATTTGCAATGAAAAGACGCGTCTGGAGAAATGCTCTGCAGAAACTGTATATAAGCTTGCAAAGGCGCTTTGTGTTCCGATGGAGTTGTTAACTGAGAATGGAATCTGCCAAACAGAACGGGAACAAGCATATGAATACGGCTTACCGGAGTATTTACAGCATGATCTGGACGCCTATAAGCATGGACTGAAAACACACAGCGGACTGCTGGACTGCCTGTGGGGAGAGTTATACGGCAGTATCAATATTGCTCAGATCAATGACGGCGCTATCACATCGGAACATGCGGATTATTTGCGGAAAAAGTATCTGTTTGGAGAGAAAGCATGATTGACTTTACAACTTGCAGGATCGTTCCCGGAAGAGCATAGTCGCACGATTTGAGCAGATTCTTCTTTCTGCTTTTGACCGCATTCTTGTGATGGAGCAGCAACCTACTGAAGCGCAATTCACAATGTGATTTGATTGGGGCATCGCAAACGCGCTGCCCCATTTCTGTTAGAGCGATATTATGTCTTTGCCACAAAAAACAGAATACCAAATACGAACCACACGGTCGATTTCTCCCGGAGATCGGCCGTTTTTTGCGCCTGTTTCCGGGAAACGGCAGAAAGGAGAACCATGAGCGACAAAGAACTGGAGCAGTTCTTCCGGAACACCTGCCTGGGGCAGCGCAATGCCATCGCGGCCAAGAACCTGGAGACAAAGCTCTGCATGAGAGCCGGCGATTTGCGCAGGCGCATCAACCGCCTGCGCAGAAATGCAGTTCCAATCGCCAGCGGAAGCAGCGGATACTATTACGCCCGGACGGCACATGAGGTCTACGGCACCATCCGGCAGCTTCGGCAGATGCAGATCGGCCTGCAGCAGGCGATTTCCGGCCTGGAGGAGGCCATGCGCAGATTTGCAGAAGGCGGAGAGGGGGACGGCGATGGAACCTGACGGCATCACAGCAAGGCCCATCATCCCGTGGGTAGGCGGAAAGGAGAAGCTGGCTCCCTACATCCTGCAGATCCTGCCGCCCAACCCAAGCGTGTACATAAAACCCTTCGGCGGCAGTGGCGCAATTCTGCTGGGGCTGCCGCGCGCATCCTCGCGGCTGGATATCTACAACGACTATGACGACAATCTGGTCAACCCCTCATGCTCTGCACGAAGGAGCGGCCGCTTGCGCTCCTGCAGGAGCTGCGCTTCCTGCCGCTGCACGCAAGGCGGGAGTTTGACCTTCTGAAGCGGTGCATGGAGCATGAGGATCTGGCCTCGTACATACGTCCTTATCGCGAGGAGGAGGCGCAGCTCGCGCAGCTGTACTTCACACCGGATGAAACGCAGGAGCTTCTGCGCATCCTGCAGGGCAGGGCGGAGCTCTTCAACGTCCGGCGGGCGGCGGCATTCTTTCTCGTGAGCCATGGCAGCTTCAACGCGACCATGAAATCCTTCGCGGTCAAGGGCTGGGATCTGGAATCCCAGCTTCGGAAGATCCTGACGGCGTCCCGGAGACTCTCCCGCGTGGCGGTGGAGAATATGGACGGCATCGAGCTGATCCGCCAGCGGGACAGCAGCGGCACGCTTTTTTACTGTGACCCGCCGTATTATATGGCGGAGCAGTTCTACCGCGCGGTGTTTCCGCCGGAGCGGCATCGGGAGCTGCACGACACGCTGGCACAGTGCAGAGGGTTCTGCGTCGTCTCCTACAACGACTGCGCGGAGATCCGGGAACTGTATGATGACTTCTATATGCTCGCCTTCAAACGCAGCCATCCCATGGCGCATGCGGAAGGCGCACAGTACGCGGAACTGATCCTGACCAATTACGATCCGACCGCCATGCTCCCGCAGATGAGCATGTTCGGCGGCAGCGGGGCGTATGAGGGAATGGAGCTGATTCATATACCGGAGAGATCAAGGAGGAAATAAAATATGGACGGAAAGTCGATCATGCGCTTTTCCATGACAGAGGACGACAGAGGAATGTACATCGCGAAGCCCGCGCTTGGCCTGTGCGGGATCGGGACCCGGGACGAGGCGGTGCTGCATGTGCTCGGCAGGGCGGGCGTCCTGCTCAAAACGCAGCTGAGCGTGACGGAGATGATCCGTGCGGTCTCCGGGCTGTACGGCGTC
>CADCOJ010000244.1 GCA_902803075.1 Oscillospiraceae bacterium
CGCGCCATTGCCATCACTGACCATGGCGGCGCACAGTCCTTCCCGGATGCCATGAAAGCCGCATCCAAGGCAAAAGTCGCCGGGACGGAGGAGAATATCAAGATCCTCTACGGCTGTGAGGGTTATTATGTAAATGATGTGGATGACCGGATCGCTGTTCATGGGACACAGGATGCAGGTTTTGACGAAGAATATGTGGCCTTTGATCTGGAAACGACCGGCCTTTCCTCGCAGCACGACACGATCATCGAGATCGGCGCTGCAAGGATGCGCGGCAGTGAGGTCCTGGAGACCTTTCAGATGTTCGTCGATCCGCACAGGAAGCTCGATCAGAAAATCATTGAGCTGACCGGCATCACGGACGCGATGCTGGAAGGGCAGCCGGATCTTGCGGAGGCTATCGACAGATTCCTGGCGTTTGCAGGCAGCTGCCCGCTCTGCGCGCACAATGCAGATTTTGACATCGGATTTGTTTCTGCCGCATGCGAGAGGCTCGGTATCCCGTTCCAGCCAACCTATGTTGACACGCTGATCCTTGCGCAGAACCTGATGCCGGAGCTCGGAAAGTTCAAGCTGAATATCGTTGCTGATGCGCTGAGTCTACCGGATTTCAACCATCACCGCGCCTCGGACGATGCGATGACCTGCGGCTACATGCTCATGCGGTTTTTCAAAATGCTTCAGGAGCAGGGGATCGATTCGCTGCAGAAGATCAATCCGCGTATGGAAACGCTTCGCTCCGGCAGCCGGATCACCGACCGGCGCGCGCGCCATATCATCCTGTTTGCCAAAAACTCCATCGGCCTGCGCAATCTTTATCGCCTCATTTCCTACGGGAACCTCAAATACTTCCGCCGTGTGCCGATCATCCCAAAGAGCGAGCTGCTGCACTGGCGTGAAGGACTGATCATCGGCTCTGCCTGCGAGGCCGGAGAGCTGTTTCAGGCTGTGGTCAGCCACAAGAGCTGGGCGGAGCTGAAGCGGATCGCGTCGTTCTATGATTTCCTGGAGATCCAGCCGCTGGACAACAACCGCTTTATGCTGGAAAAGGGTCTGGCCGAAAACGAAGAGGAACTGCGCACGTTTAACCGGACCATCGTGCGTCTCGGAGAGGAGCTTGGGAAGCCGGTTGCAGCCACCGGGGACGTGCACTTTCTGGACCCGGAGGACGAGATCTTCCGGCATATCCTCATGGCGACCAAGCAGATGCCGGATGCAGACCGTTCGCTTCCGCTCTATTTCCGCACAACGGACGAAATGCTGGAGGAATTCTCATATCTCGGCGCCGAGAAGGCGTTCGAGGTCGTTGTCCGGACGCCGAACCGCATTGCCGACTGGTGTGAAACGCTGCGTCCTGTCCCACACAACCTGTTCGCTCCTAAGATCGAAAATTCGGTGGAGGACCTGAAGGACCTGGTTTATTCCAAGCTCCACCGCCTGTACGGAGATAACCCGCCAGAGCTGATCCAGAAGCGCGTGGACACGGAGATGCATGACATCATCTCCTGCCACTATGACGTGATCTACATGTCTGCGCAGAAGCTCGTGCAGGATTCCCTTGCGCATGGCTATTTGGTCGGCTCCCGAGGCTCCGTGGGCTCGTCAATTGTTGCGTTCATGTCCGGGATCACGGAGGTCAATTCTTTCCCGCCGCACTATCGGTGCCCGTCATGCAAGTATACGACCTTTGATGTTCCGCCTGACTGTGCCTGCGGCGCAGACCTGCCGGACGCCGTTTGCCCGCAGTGCGGTGCCCAACTGGAGAAGGACGGCTTCAACATCCCGTTTGAAACGTTCCTCGGCTTCGGCGGCGACAAGGTTCCGGATATCGACCTCAACTTCTCCGGTGAGTACCAGGCCAAGGCCCACGCCTGTTGCGTGAACATGTTCGGAAAAACGCATGTGTTCCGGGCCGGAACCATCGGCACCGTTGCAGAAAAGACCGCTTACGGCTATGCGAAAAAATATCTTGCCGAACGGAATCTCACAGTCTCCAAGGCGGAGGAAAACCGCCTGGCGTTGGGATGCGTCGGCATCAAGCGCACGACCGGGCAGCACCCGGGCGGTCTTGTTGTTATTCCGCAGGAGAATGAGATCTGGGATTTCTGCCCGGTGCAGCATCCCGCGGACGACAAGGATTCCGAGTGGGTGACGACGCATTTTGAATACCACTCCATGGAGGAAAACCTCCTGAAGCTCGATATGCTCGGCCATGATGATCCGACCATGATCCGCATGCTTGAGGATATGACCGGCGTTGACGCCAAGAAGATCCCGTTGGATGACGCGGACACAATGTCCATCTTCACATCGAGCCGTGTGCTCGGTTTTGAGGACGACCCGGTGCTTGGGCCGGTCGGCTCGGCAGGCATCCCGGAGTTCGGCACGGGTTTCACGCGCGGGATGCTGCAGGAGACGCAGCCGACAAAGTTTGACACGCTCATCCGGCTGTCGGGCTTCTCGCACGGGACTGACGTCTGGCTTGGCAATGCACGGGATCTTATCCTGTCCAAGACGGCGACGGTCTCTGAGGCGATCGGGTGCCGCGACGACATCATGCTCTATTTGATCCGCTGCGGCCTGCCGGAAAAGCGTTCGTTCAAGATTATGGAAGCCGTCCGAAAGGGCAGAGGCCTGCCCGAGGGCGCGGAGGACGAGATGAAGCAGGCGGGCGTTCCTGCGTGGTACATTGAATCCTGCAGGAAGATCAAGTACCTGTTCCCGAAAGCACATGCTACGGCGTATGTGATGATGGCGTTCCGGATCGCATGGTTTAAGGTCCATGAGCCGCTCGCATTCTATGCGGCGTATTTCTACCGGCGCAGTCAGAAGGGCGGTTTTGACGCGGCCATGATGACACACGGCATCGATGCCGTCAAGAAAAAGCTGGAGGAGATCCGCCAGGATGAGGATGCAAC
>CADCOJ010000245.1 GCA_902803075.1 Oscillospiraceae bacterium
GAGCTTGAGATGCTAGTGTGGCTCAGTCGGTAGAGCAGCTGATTCGTAATCAGCAGGTCGCCGGTTCAAGTCCGGCCACTAGCTCCACGCCGTTGCGGACTTTATATCGTTCGCGACGGCGTTTTCTTTTTCCGGACAAGCGCGATCTCCTATTCACTCTGTCGCTTCTCTTTTCCGAATCGAGTCCGCTTCGCCGGGCGGCGAGCACCGGCTCGATAAAAAGATATGAAATTGGCGTGACCGTATCGGTCACGCCAATTATCGCTTCTCTGAAGCGGGTTTGGGGGCAAAGCCCGGCGCCCGTGGGCAGCAAAAGGCCAGCTCGTCAGCGCTCGGGTCTGTCAGTTCCCGGAGATCTGAAAGGAATACCACTCTTCCGCTGTTTTATGAAATCCCACAGATTCAAACATTTTTTGACTCTGTGTATTGAAAGCGTAGATATTTGCCTTTACTTCCTTCATTCCTTTTTCCTTTGCAAGGGCCAGCATATTCAAAACACATCTGCGGCCGATATGGAGATTTTGATACTCTTTGCAAACGACGATGCTGATTTCCGCATTATCCCGCAGTGAAACGTCTCCTACAAGTTTCCCGTGATACTGGATATAATAGCAGTTCCCATGTGTGCTCAAAAAAGTGTACATGCGATTGAGCAAATCAAAATCATACACATGGTCTATGTTATCAACCTGTCTGCAGACATCGGGGTCCTGATACCATGTAAGAGAAGCTTCAGCATTTGGATAATACGGAACAAGGACGATATCCTGATCTACGATCCTATTCTCCATTGTGAACCTCACAATCCTAATTAATTTGAAAGGATCATACCACAGTTGACTGATGCGGTCAACCAGCTGAATACGAAAGCGAAGAGAGCGTTTGCCCTCTTCGCGCTTTTCCTGCCGCTTTGCCGCGGAAGCCTTTGCCCGGAAGCATCGTATCCCGGCACCTTTGTTTTGCAAACGCAAGCAGCACCGTCAGCGATCCGGGCCTGCGGGCGCGTTGTCCCGCCTGCGCAGGCGGAGCTTGGAGAGCATCAGGTTGCCGAACTCGCTGCCGTGCTCAGTCGTGCAGACCTCTCCAAACAGGAAAAGGCCCATGCTGTCTGTACCCAGCTTTCCGGGCAGGATGCCCTTGAGTCCCGCGCATCCGAACACAATCGCACCGGGATCGTCATAAAACGCGCGCATGCGCGGCAGGACCTGATCCGCTGCTGCATACCGCAGGAGCATCTGCGGCCGGACGTCCCGCCCGGAGCAGAGCTTCCCTTCCCGGACGGACAGATGTGCGTTGACGCCGTTTTCATCCGCAAGCGTCAAATGCTCAAAATCCTCTGGTGCAAGGCCGAAGCGCGCCTTCTGCCGCGCAAACCAGGCGCAGGCATCCTCGCCGTCGATTCGGTCCACGATCCTGGGATCGGAGAATGACAGCGTATGCGTGCCGAGGATGTCCCTGTGGATGTTCTGGCAGCAGACCGAAACATCGAAGCGTTCGTCCGCGATCATGAAGACCGCAGCCTCCGAGCGGCCGGTGATGAGCCCGCGGGCCTGATCCTGTGCATAAAATGCAGCCGCCCCGCCCGTCAGCGGCGCATGCGTCCGCTCTGCAAGCGCATGAATAAAGGCGTTTTCTCCTCCGGCATTGCCCAGCAGGACGATGCCCGCCTGCCACGGGCCCTCCGGGATCTGCTGCAGGCACTGCGCATAGGTGCCGCAGACGACCGTGCCGCGGAGCTCCTCCGGATAGACCGTCTCATTCGGCGCATTCTCATCCTCGCAGCCGACGAACCCGAAGCTCGCCGCGCCGAACGTCTGCCCGCTGACGCCGCAGGCCGGTGTAAAAAACCTGAGTTTCATGTTTGATCCCTCCGTACTGTGGTCCGGTTTCCCATTCCCAGCTTTTGGAACCATCCTATCAGATCTTCCGCCTCTTTGCAACTCTCCTGTCACGGTCTTTTCCGGACCTGCATCCAGTAATGCGTCTCCTCCAGGTCGAGTGTAACGGCAGTGACGCCGTGATCCGGGTCAAAACCAAAGCTGTTTTCCAGGATCTCTACGTGCTCCGTCCCGCTGACAGACGCGCGCTGCCAGGTGAACGTCAGTGTGGAGCCGAGACGCACGGCAAGATCATACCCCTCCGTGTTTTTCCTGTTCCCGATAAAGTCTGTGCTCCCGTCCTTGCGCATGGAAGCGGACACCTGCACGCTGCCGCCGGCAGGCACGGTCACCTCAAACGACAGATACATCAC
>CADCOJ010000246.1 GCA_902803075.1 Oscillospiraceae bacterium
GACTCGAACCCCCGACCTGCTGATTACAAATCAGCTGCTCTACCAGCTGAGCTATACCGGCAACTCAAACAGCAAGCATGATTATACCGGAACAGTTGCCAAAAGTCAAGTGCGGATCACCAAAAAGAGAGAATTTTTTTCCGCCGTCACCCGCGGAAGCCGATGGCGTGCGAGATGGCCTGCGCGCCCTCGCAGATCAGCGCAATGGCCTGCCGGAACTCATCGGAATAGACCTGCCGGAACATCCCCACGCAGCCGAGGGCATAGCGCACATTTCCGGACGCGTCACGGATGGGCGCGGAGCAGGAGCGAAGGCCGATCTTGTATTCCCCGTTCTCCACGGCATAGCCCTGCTGGCGGATGCGCGCCAGCTCAGGGACGAACTGCTCCGGATCGGTCAGCGTGTGCGGCGTGAAGGGCTTGAGCTCCGTGTGGTGGAGGATGCGGCGGCTCTCCGCCTGCGAAACATGCGCCAGGAACAGCTTTCCCTGCGACGTGCAGTAGACCGGCAGCCGCGCGCCCACCTCCGAGACCACGCGCAGGCTGGCGTGGCTTTCCTCCTCCGCCAGCGTCACCACCGCCGCCCGGTCAAACACCGAGAGGAACACGCTCTCGCCCAGGGCGGAGCAGATGCGCTGCATGTGCGGCCGGGCGATGGCGCTGATGTCCCAGGAGTTGGAGACTGCGCAGCCATATTCAAACAGGCGGATGCCCAGCCAGTAGCGCCCGCTGGGCGTCTGCTCAATGAGCCCGGCGTCGCGCATGGTGGACAGCAGCCCGTGGATGGTGCTTTTGGGCCAGCCGGTCTGCTGATAGAGCTCGGTCAGCGAAGCGGGCTGCGCCTGGGCAGTGAGCAGATCCAGCAGGTGGATCGCTTTCGACAGCGAGCGGATCGTTTTCCCTTCCGATTCGGTCATAACCAACCCTCCATACCGTCCTTTTTTTCATCATATCACGCTTTTCCCATTCCAACAAGCAGCTTTGTTCGGCCATGCTGAAATTCGTTCGGAAATCTGCATGCGGGTATTTTTTTGGAAACGGGTTCCTTTTTGGGGCGCCGTGATGTACAATATTTTTGAAAGCCGTTCTGCGGGATGGCAAAACCGAAGATGGAGGGATGCAGCTTGCGCAGTACGCTGCTCGCTTTTGACATTGGCACAAGCGGCCTCAAGGCCTCGCTTGTCGACGAGGATCTCAATATCATCCGCAATGTGACCACCACCTATCCGACCCACCACCTGCCGGACGGCGGCTGCGAACAGGATGCCGCGGACTGGTGGATGAGCGCGGTGCGCGCGATGATGATGCTCCGGGAGCTGGTTCCCGAGTATGTCAAGCGCGTGGACGCCATCGGCATCTCCGGCCACATGCTCGGCTGCCTGCCCATGGACGCCGACGGCCAGGCGCTCCGCCCGGCCATGATCCATGCCGACACGCGCGCGCTTGCCGTCTCCAACGAGCTGCGCCGCGAATACGGCCGCGACTATTTCTACCGCATCAGCGGGAATGTCCTCTCGCCGGTCTCGACGCTCTGCAAGGCGCTCTGGCTGAAGCGGGAGGAGCCGGAGCTCTATGCGCGGACCGTCCGTATCCTCCAGGCCAAGGACTATTTGGTCTACCGCCTGACAGGAAAAATGGAAACGACCGACTTTTCCGACGCCTCCCACGGGATGCTGATGAACCTGAACACGCGGGAATATGACCTGGATATGTTCCGGACCGTTGGGCTGGATGCGGACAAGTTCCCGCAGATCCACTCCAGCTGTGAGATCGCCGGGAAGCTTTCGGAGGAGGCGGCGGGCTGCCTCGGCCTGCGGCACGGCATCCCCGTTTCCGTCGGCGGCGGCGACGGCGCGTGCGCCAACGTGGGTGCAGGCGTGGCCAGGCCCGGAGATTTCTATATGAACCTCGGCACCACGGCCTGGATCTCCGGCCAGATGGACGAGCCGTTCTTCGACCCCGAGCACCGCGTCTTTCATGTCTATACGCTTGACGGCAACGGCTGCAACGTCTATGGCACCGCGCAGTGCGCCGGGCGGTCGGTCTCCTGGGCGCAGGAGCTGTTCGATGTGGCGTCTCCGCGGGCGTTCGATGCGGCGGCCGCCACGGTCGGCCGCGGCGCGGGCGGGCTGATCTACCTGCCGTATCTGGAGGGCGAGCGCTCGCCGGTCTTTGACGCGCAGGCGCAGGGCGTCTTTTTCGGCATCAATCCCACGCACCGGCGCGAGCATTTCCTCCGCGCGGTGCTGGAGGGGGTCGGTTGCGGGCTGAGCCAGATCCTGGACGTGATGCGCGAGCGGCAGCCGATCGAAAGCCTGAGCATCATCGGCGGCGGCGCAAAGTCGAAGCTCTGGAAGCAGATCATCGCGGACCTGTGCCAGGTGACGCTGCGCGACGTCTCCACATTCTCCGACAGCGCCACGAGTCTCGGCGCGGCGGCGGCCGCGGGCGTGGGCATCGGGGTGTTCGGGAACCTGTCCGAGGCGGCGGCCAAGATCTCCGTCAGCGGCGCCACGGAACCCTCCGAGGACGCTGCGGAGGTCTATGCGCTCACGAAAAAACGCTACGCCATGCTCTATCCGAGCCTGCGCGAGGCGTTCCATACGCGGGCCTGACCGCAGGCCGGAAGGACCGGAGGCATACAGATGAAAGCATTTTGCTTCACCGTGGACGACAACATCCGTTTCCTGCGCGAGCTGACGCTGCGGCCGGAGCTGGGCCTGTTCGACCATCCGTACCCGGCCATGTACCGGCGGCTCCATGAGCGGTACGGGCTGAAGGTGCAGCTCAACCTGTTTTATGAGATGCCGGGCTTTGACCTTTCCATGGTCACGGACCGCTGCCGCGGCGAATTTGAGGACAACGCCGACTGGCTGAAGCTGTCCTTCCATTCCCGCCTGGAGAACGTGCGGCCATACGAGTCCTCCGCCTATGAGGAGGTCTTTGCGGACTGCACCGCCGTCCACCGGCAGATCCTGCGCTTTGCCGGGCCTGCCTCGCTGGCCGAAACGACCACCGTCCACTATTGCCGCACCACGCCTGACGGCCTGCGGGCCATGAAGGACTGCGGCATGAAGGGGCTGCTGGGCCTGTTCGGCACGCCGCAGGAGCCCCGCACATCCTACAGCGCGCCCCCGGCGCAGGCGGAGCAGGCCCGCCG
This sequence comes from Oscillospiraceae bacterium, assembly GCA_902803075.1. Taxonomy (GTDB): domain Bacteria; phylum Bacillota; class Clostridia; order Oscillospirales; family Oscillospiraceae; genus CAG-170. The sequence goes on from CADCOJ010000246.1 coordinate 3,161, forward strand.
CGGCGAAGTGACGGAGTTCGGCGGGGTAAAGCTGGCCGGCATCGACCTGGTCATCAATATCGCGCCGCATGACGCGCTGGAGCCCGCGCTGGCCGCGCTTGTGCACCGGGATCAGATCCGCGTCATGATCCATGAACAGTATTTTTACCCGGATTATGCGGATTATCAGGAGAACTTTGAACAAAAGCTGGACACATGCTTCAAATTCCTCACGGAGCATGGATACGGCAGCCGGTTTTTCCAGCAGATGCTCGCGGAGCAGACCGTCTGAATCAGACCGGGATCAGCACAAAACCACCGGTCAGCCAAAGGGCTGACCGGTGGTTTCTGCATCGTTATCCGCCTTACCGGCAGGATGCGCTGATGGCGCGGATGGCCGGTTCAAAGTCCGTCTCATTGACGCCGACGATGATGTTCAGCTCGCTGGAACCCTGGTCGATCATGCGGATGTTGACGCCGGCTTCGGCCAGCGCGCCGAAGATCCGCGCGGCCACGCCGCGCGCGCTGACCATGCCGTGGCCCACCACGGCGATCATTGCAAGCCCGGGCTCAATGGTGAGCGCGTCCGGGCGCAGCTCCCGGCGGATCTGATCGGCAACGGCCGTCTCCTTTCCGGCGATCTGTGCCGAGCTGACGACCACGGACATGGTGTCGATGCCGGTGGGGCAGTGCTCAAAAGAGATCCCGTGCTCCGAGAAAATGGCGAGCAGACGCGCGCCGAAGCCCACCTCCGCGTTCATCATCGATTTTTCCACAAAGACGCTGGTGAAGCCTCTGCGTCCGGCCACGCCCGTGACGGCGCCCGTCGGCTGCACGTCGTTCAGCGCCGGCAGGATCATCGTGCCGGGGTCGTCGGGGCGGTTGGTGTTGCGGATGTTGATGGGGATGCCCGCGCTGCGGACCGGGAAGACCGCGTCCTCATGCAGGACGGAGGCGCCCATATAGGACAGCTCGCGCAGCTCGCGGTAGGTCATCGCGGCGATCGGCGCAGCCTCCGGGAAGATGCGCGGATCGGTAAACAGAACGCCGGAGACGTCCGTCCAGTTCTCATAGACGTCCGCGCGTGCGGCGCGGGCGGCCAGCGAGCCCGTTACATCGGAGCCGCCGCGTGAGAAGGTGCGGATCGTGCCGTCGGGCATGGAGCCGTAAAAGCCGGGCAGGACGGCGCGTTCAACGCCCGCAAGCGCCGCGCCGAGCAGCGCGTCCGTGGCTGCCTGGTCCAGCCGGCCGTCCGCGTCGAAGCGGACGGTCTGCGCGGCGTCCAGAAACGGCACGCCGAGGAACGACGCCAGGATCCCTGCGTTCAGATATTCCCCGCGGCTCGCGGTGTAGTCCCGCTGCGGCGCGGAGAGGAGCTGCGCCCGGATGGCGGCGAGCTCCGCATCCAGATCATAGTCCGCGCCGAGCTCCCGGACGATGGCATCATACCGCGCCTGCAGCGTGCCGAAGGGCTTCGAGAAATCCGCGCCCGCAGCGGCAAGCTCATAGCAGCGGTAGAGGAGGTCGGTGATCTTTGTGTCCTCCCTGCAGCGCTTGCCCGGTGCGGACACAACGACAAAACGCCGGGCGGGGTCGGCGCGGAGGATCGCCGCAGCCTTGCGGATCTGGTCGGCGTCAGCCAGGGAGCTGCCGCCGAATTTTGCAACAATGGTTCTCATGGATGTCAGCCTTTCCTTGTTCACAGATCAAGTCGGATCAGATCCTCCGGCGTCTCCCGCCGGACGACCAGCCGGGACGCGCCGTCCCGGAGCATCACCACCGGGGGCCGGGGGATACGGTTGTAGTTGGAGGCCATGGAGTAGTTGTATGCGCCGGTGGTGCATACGGCCACCAGGTCGCCGCGCCCGACGGACGCGGGCAGCTGCGCGGCGGGCTCGATGATATCTCCGCTCTCGCAGCAGCGGCCCACAAGCGCGCAGGTCATGTCGGCGGGCTCGTCCATGCGCCCGGCGGCAAAGCAGGTATAGCGCGAGCCGTAGAGCGCGTAGCGCGGATTGTCGGTCATGCCGCCGTCCACGGAGACATACGTCCGGTAGCCGGGGATGCGCTTGACGGAGCCGACGGTATAGAGCGTGAGGCCGGCGTCGGCCACGATGCTGCGCCCGGGCTCCATCAGGATGGCGGGCGCGTCGATGCCGAGACGGGCGCAGAGCGTGCCGATCGTGCGGCCGAGCACGGCCAGCTTTTCCGCAATGTCCACATGCGGGTCGCCGGGGACATAGCGCACGCCGTAGCCGCCGCCCAGGTCGAGCTGCCGCGTGCAAAAGCCGAGGTCCTGCTGCATCCGCGCGACAAACGTGAGCATCACCTCCGCCGTGCGCTCGAACACGTCCTCATGGAACACCTGCGAGCCGACGTGGCAGTGGAAGCCCATAAGCTCCACATGCGGCTGGGCCAGCGTGAAGCGGACGGCCTGTTCGGCCTGGCCGGTCTCAATGACCGTGCCGAATTTGGAATCGACCTGCCCGGTGGCGACGGCGGCATAGGTGTGCGGGTCGATGCCCGGGGTGAGACGGAGCAGCACCGGCTGCCGCAGGCCCATCCCGGCCGCCGCCGCTTCAATGGCGGCGATCTCATCCGTGCTGTCTGCCACGAAGCAGCCCACGCCGCATTCCATGGCGAAGCGGATGTCGCTGTCGGTCTTGTTGTTGCTGTGAAAATATGCGCTGCCGAGGTCGAAGCCCGCCTCCCGGGCGGTGAGGATCTCCCCGCTTGACACGACGTCCACGCCCAGCCCCTCCTGCTGCACGATGCGGTACATCTCGCGGAAGGAGCAGGCCTTGCTGGCATAGAGCACCCGCGAGCCGGCAGGGAAGTGCGCGGCGAACGACGCGGTATAGACGCGGCAGTTGCGGCGGATGCGGTCCTCATCCATAAGATAGAGGGGCGTGCCGTACTGCGCGGCCAGCGCCGCAGTGTCCTGCCCGGCAAAGGTCAGGCGGCCGCGCGCGTCCGTTCCGAGATTGCCGCAGATAAAGCGTTCGGATGCATCCATGGCGGAACCTCCTTACAAAAGCTGCGCGCGCAGCGCTTCGCCCGGGAGCGGGGAAAGATCCGCCGGCGCAATGTCAAAGATCGTCCGGCAGCCGGTCTGCCCGCGCGCGTGGAGCCGCCCCGCGGCGCGGGCCAGCGCGACCAGAACGCCTGCGGTGAACTCCGGGTTGGAGTCGAGCCTGAGCGAATACTCGATGGTGTGCCGGTGCTCGCCGGAAAGACCGGTGGCGCCGGTGCGGATGACGATGCCGCCGTGCGGGAGCGCGGCGTGGTCCCGGTCCATTTCCTCCTGGGTGATGAAGGTGACGGTGGTGTCGTAGTCGGCAAAATAGTTGGGCATGGTGCAGATCTC
>CADCOJ010000247.1 GCA_902803075.1 Oscillospiraceae bacterium
CTTTTGCCCCTGCACGCCGCTTCCTCAGGCGCCTGGCTGTGCACACGGCGACACCCGCTCCCGCAAGCGCGCCGGCTGCGTCGATCAGAACATCCAGCGCGCCGGGGCCTCGTCCGGGGACAAAGAACTGGTGCAGCTCATCGCTCACGGCATAGAGCAGTGCGGCAGCCCATGCGAAAAAGAGTCTCCGCCTGTCTGTCAGGCGGTCAAACACGCAGAAATACCATGCAAACGAAGCGCCAAGCGCCGCAAACTCCAGCAGATGCGCCGTTTTCCGGACATATCTCGTACAGCGGACGATCCATCCTGCGCGTTCGGACGAAGTCATTGTCTGCAGATGCTTTGCAAAAAGCCTGCCGATCAGAAGGACAAGCTTTCCGCTTGTCTGCCGTGACTCACCCACCGGCTGCGCCGAAAAGAAAAAAATCAGGACCATGCATGCAAGCACAGCTGCAAAAGCAAGTGAATGTGACGGGAGTTGGAATGGTTTGTCCGTTTTCATTTCCTGATCCCCCACATCCGTTCCCGATCTCTGAAGCCTTCTGCCGCAGGTTTTGTTCATTATACACCATGCTGCGCCCCCGGCGCAAGAGCTGCATGCCAATCCGCCTAAAAACAGGCCGGATCCCCGCGGACGCTGTCTGCGTAAGGCGGGGATCCGACACGTTATCTGTTTTCCTGTCCGTAATTATGTGCCGCTGGCTGCCACAGCTTCCTCCTTCGGACGGAGGATCACACGCGGGCCGTCCGCCGGGTGATATGTCGGGACAATCCTCTGCACAAGCAGACGGATGGACGGATCGTTGGCGTAGGCCGCGTCCATCAGCGTCCGCAGTTGTTCCAGGAAGTTCATCACATCGAACGGGATGGGACAGCCGATGTGGATACGGTCGTTCTGTGTCTTTTTAAGGCCCTCCTCGGCCATCAGCTTTTCCTCATAGAGCTTCTCGCCGGGGCGAAGGCCGGTATAGACGATGCGGATATCGACGTCCGGGCGGTAGCCGGAAAGACGAATCAAATTCCGCGCGAGTGTATCGATCTTGACGGGGCTGCCCATATCAAGCACAAAGATCTCCCCGCCCTTTGCATACGTCCCGGCCGTCATGACAAGACTGACCGCCTCGGGGATCGTCATGAAGTAGCGGATGATGTCCGGGTGGGTGACCGTCACAGGCCCTCCGGCTGCGATTTGCTTCTTAAAGATCGGGATGACCGACCCATTGCTTCCCAGAACGTTGCCGAAGCGCACAGCCACAAACTCCGTTCTGGAGTTTTTTGCAGCGGCCTTCAGGCGGTCCGCCGTCCAGGTGTCCGGCTGCTCGTGCGTAAACAGCTGTGGAAGCTCGTCGGCCCGGCCGGCCTTGATCATGGCATCAAAGCTCTGGATGATCATCTCGCAGAGCCGTTTGCTTGCGCCCATGATGTTCGTCGGGTTGACAGCCTTGTCCGTAGAGATGAGAACAAAGTGCTCGCATCCATGCACCATGGCGGCATAGGCCGTCTTGTATGTACCGATGGCATTGTTCTTGATCGACTCGCAGGGACTGTCCTCCATCAGCGGAACGTGCTTGTGCGCCGCCGCATGATAGACGAGCTGTGGGTGGTAGGTTCGGAAAACGTCGAACACCTTTCTGCTGTCGCGCACAGAGCCGATCAGGACCGTCAGGTTAAGCTTGGGATACTTTTCTTTCAGCTCAAGCTGGATCTCGTACGCATTGTTTTCGTAGACGTCAAAGATGATCAACTGTTTCGGCTCGTGCGCGGCGATCTGTCGGCAGAGCTCGCTGCCGATGGAGCCTCCGCCGCCTGTCACAAGCACGACCTTGCCGTTTATGGCATTATAGACCTCCTGCATGTTCGTGCGGATGGGTTCGCGGCCGAGCAGATCTTCGATCGAGACAGGCTTCATGGCGCTGACTGAAACCTGCCCGCGCGCGATCTGGTAAATGCCGGGGAGGGTTTTCAGCTCGCACTTCGTCTCCTTGCAGATGTTGAGGATATCGCGCTTCTGTTCCGCAGTAGCGCTCGGAAGCGTCAGGAAGATCTTGTTGATCCGGTAATTCTTTACCGCTTCCAGAATACACTCCCGGCCGCCGACGATGGGCACACCGTTGATGAAACGTTTGTTGAGGTTCGGATCGTCGTCGATTGCACAGACGACCTTATCGACCGCATCGGC
>CADCOJ010000248.1 GCA_902803075.1 Oscillospiraceae bacterium
GTTGAACGCGAAGAAACGGGTGTAGGTGCCGGCCATGACGACCTTCACAACGTCCGGGTTCTGGCTGACGACGTTCTCAGCGACGACATTGTCGTTGACAGCGTTGCCATAGCAGTAGTCGATGTCGCCGTTGATGAGCCCGGCGACGACCGCGTCATTGCCGCCGGCGTCATAGCTGACAAACTGCACATTTTTTATTCCAGCTTTCGGTCCCCAATAGGTGTCGCTGCGGATCACGGTGAAAAAGTCCGGGAAGGAGACCTGGTCGATGACATACTGACCGCAGCCAACAGGCTTGGACCAGTAGGGTGCATAGCTGTCCAGATCTGCGGGTGCAACGTCCTTCAGGAGGTGGGACGGGAGGATCTTCAGCCCGCCGAGCGTGCGTTCATACAAGGGCGCTGGCGCTGCCGTTTGAATAACGACTGTATTGCCCTCAAAGGAAAGGCCGGTCAGACTCTCAGCTGTTCCGTCCCGGTATTCGTCATATCCAACGATTTTGTTCAGGTTGCTTTGGAGATTGGAGGTCGGGCTGATACACTCTGCATTGAATGTCCAGTAAACATCCTCGGCAGTGACAGGCTCGCCGTCTGACCAGACCGCGTCGTCACGGATGATGAATGTAAAGGTCTGCAGGTCATCGCTGACCTCCCACTCAGAGGCCAACCCGGGCAAAAGGTTGCGTGTTACGTTTTCTTCGTGCAGCAGGGAATCAAAGACCATTGCGGGATAAAGGCTCTGCTGATCCTGCCAGGGATCCTCGAACAGCGTGTCGATGCCGATCTGCTGGAACCATTGCAGCTTCAGGACACCCGTCTCATTGATATCCTCTGCCGGCGTCTCGTCCTGCGGCTGCTCCGGCGTTGTGCCCTCCGGCTTCTGATCCTGCTGATGTTCCGTCTGATCCTGCTCCGGCAGGTCCGTTTCAGTCCCCTGCTGTTCCTTCACGCAGGCGGCAAACAGGCCGATCACCAGCATGGCAGAAAGCAGGACGGCAAACAGGCGTTTCCATGTTTTCATTTCCGGTTCCTCCTTTTTTATAGAATCATGCTCCGTATTCAAAGTACGAAGTATAAATATAGTATATTTGTTTTTCTCGTTTTCGTCAACTTGTATATTTTTACTTTAAGGTTTTCCTTCAAATTGTTAAAAATATACATAAAGGCAGGGCCCGGATCCGGACCCTGCCAAAGGTATTCTTTTCTTATTCACCCACAAGACGCCAGAGCTCAAATGAATAATTGGCAATATAAGCGCCGGAGAACACGCTCTCCGGGATCGAAACATGGGCGGAATTATAAATGATGATGGAATTGAGCGCGTAGGCCGGAATCAGATACCGGTTCTGATAATCCAGCGCCTGGAGCTGGAAGCCGAGTTCCCGGCGGTCGATCACATTGGCTGAGGACTCATACTGCATGTAAAGGTCATGAAAGAGCGCCACGCGCCGCGCTTCATCTCCGATGAAGGTATACTGGGTGTTGGCACAGAGCTTGCTGTACATGCTGCAGGAGTAATTGACGTCGCTCCCGCCTGCCAGATACAGAAGATCGAAATTCCGGTCGCCGTAGATGAGCGTACCGAGGTCTCCCTGAAGGAGCTCCGCATGCACGGTAATGCCGGCTTCTGCGAAATCCTGCACGATGAGGGCAATGATGTCGCGCGTGGTGGAGTCATCGTAATAATATGCCAGGTCAATGGTTTGAGAGAAGTCATAGCCCTCCTCCTGCAGGATGCGGACCGCACTGTCCGTATCCTTGGTGGCAGGAGGTATATCCTTATTATAGTCGTCCAGATCCGGGTTGCACATGGTGGAAAGCGCGGTCCCCTGCCCGGCATAGAAGCTCGCAATGGTAGGCTGGTCGATCAGGAGGTCGAATGCCTGTCTGACCTTCCGGTTGGACAGGTCCGGCTTGTTGTTGCCATCGGTACGCTGGTCGATGTTGAAGGCGAAAAAGCGCGTATATGTTCCGGCGCAGACGGCAAATGTCACATCGTGGTTCTTGCTGACAATGTTGTTGGCGACGGTAATGTCATTGATTGCGTTGCCGTAGGCAAAATCGATCTCCCCGTTGATGAGCCCGGCGACGACCGCGTCATTGCCGCCGGCATCATAGCTGACAAACTGTACGTTTTTGATGCCGGCCTTCGGGCCCCAATAGGTATCGCTGCGCACCATGGTGAAATAGTCCGGGAAAGAGACCTGGTCGATCACATACTGTCCGCAGCCGATGGGCTTGGACCAGTAAGGCTCATAGCTGTCAAGGTCAACGGGTGCGACTCCCGTCAGCAAGTGGGCCGGCAGGATCTTCATGCTTCCCAGCGTCTGCTCATAGATGGGGCTCGGCGCGATCAGCTCAAAGGTAACCGTATTGCCCTTAATGCTCATTCCGGAGAGATGGTCAGTCTCTCCCCTGCGATATTCGTCATAGCCGACGATACGGTTGAGACTGCTCTGATAATTTGCGCTCGGGTTGACGCATTCTGCATTGAACGTCCAGTAGACGTCCTCGGCCGTGACAGGCTCGCCATCGGACCAGTATGCGTCGCTGCGGAGCGTAAAGGTGATGGTCATCAGATCTTCGCTCACCGACCAGTCAGACGCAAGGCCGGGAATCGGCTCCCGCGTTTTTCTGTCCTTGTGGAGCAGGGAATCGAAGAGCATCTCCGGGTAAAGGCACTGTCTGTCCTGCCACGGATCCTCAAACAGCGTGTCGATGCCGATCTGCTGATACCACTGCAGCTTCAGCACTCCTGTTTCATTGAGATCCGACGAGCCGGACTTCGAGCCCTGCTCCGCGTCGGGGCGGGCGTTATCTTCGGGAACGGAAGCCGCCTTCCCGCCGCAGCCTGCAAAAAGAAGCAGCTGCATCAGAGCAAGGGCTGCGGCTGTTATGCGCAAGCGTAAGCGTAGTTTCATTTCATCCTCCGATTTCAAGCAGAAAAACCGATCACGATAAATATATATAATGTTTGCGCATTCGTCAATCGTTTTTTCTGATGGGTCGCCCGGTATCAGGCACGTGTTCGGACTGACAAATGGTCATTTTTCTGGCGAAAAGTTAATTTTTTGGAGTATCCGTTTCTCAAGATTTGTGCTATTCTATACAAAGAGCACATTGAAGGAGGCTTCCAATGCGTTACTATGAAAACCCACGCGCAACATCTGAAAACAGATTGCCCCCGCGCGCATACTATATTCCCGGCGGCTGTGCACAGACCGTCAGCTTGAACGGGACCTGGAAATTCCGGTTTTTCCCGGATGAAACGCAGTTCTGTGAGCCGGAAACCTGGGACGCCATTCCGGTCCCGTCCTGCTGGCAGCTGCATGGATATGACGTGACCAACTATTCCAATCAGCGTTACCCCTTCCCCGTCGATCCCCCGTATGTCCCGAGCGTCAATCCCCTGGGCGTCTATGAACGCACGTTCACGCTGGATGAATCATCGCTGCAGACCTTCCTGGTGATGGAGGGCGTATGCTCCTGCGCGCGCATAGAACTCAACGGCCGGTATGTCGGCTTCACGCAGGGCAGCCACCTGCAGGCGGAGTTTGATATAACAGAATTTGCCGTACCGGGTGAAAACACGATACGGATCTATGTCCACAAATGGAGCTGCGGAAGCTATCTGGAGGATCAGGATATGTTCCGCCACAACGGGATCTTCCGTGATCTGTATCTGCTGCGCCGGCCGGAAGGTCATCTGACCGACTTCGAGGCCATTGCCGACACCGAGAAGCTGACGCTCCGGACCGACGCGCCATGTGATGTGCGCCTGCTGGACGGAGACGAAGTTGTTGCAGAAACGGTCTGCGAGGAATCCTGCTGCATCACACCGAAGCATGTGGAGCTCTGGAACGCGGAGCATCCGCATCTTTACACGCTGGAGCTGCGCTGCGCAGGCGAAGTCATCCGCCAGCAGATCGCATTCCGGAGCGTTTCCATCTCCGAAAAGAAAGAGCTTCTCATCAACGGTACGCCTGTGAAGCTCCGAGGCGTCAATCACCATGACACCACCCGGCTGTCTGGCTGGACCATGACCGACGCGGAAATGCTTCGCGACCTGCAGCTGATGAAAAAGCTGCACATCAATACGGTCCGCACCTCCCACTATCCCCCGCACCCGCGGTTCCTGGAATACTGCAATGTGCTCGGCATCTATGTCGTGCTGGAATGCGATATCGAGACGCACGGCTTCAACTCCCGCGATGCGGCCGGATACCGCCTGTTCGATATGGATGATCCCATCTGGCCGGGCTCCAACGAGCTCTGGCGCAGCGAACATCTGGAGCGGATGGCGCGCACGCTTGAGCGCGACAAGAATCAGCCCTGCGTCATCATGTGGTCCACCGGCAACGAAAGCGGGCACGGCTTCATCCACCGGGAGATGCTGGATTATCTGCATGATCGGGATCGCTCCCGCCTGACGCACTGCGAAGACGAGTTCCGCTGCAAGGGCGCGCACCGCTCTGACGTCTATTCCCGCATGTATCCCACCATTGAAGAGATCGTCGGATACGCGCAGGATCCGGATTTTGACCGGCCGATCTTCCTCTGCGAGTATTCGCACGCCATGGGCAACGGCCCCGGCGACGTCTGGGACTACTGGGACGCCATCCTCCGCGAGCCGAAGCTGATCGGCGGCTGCATCTGGGAGTGGGCCGACCATGTGGTGCCGAGGGGCGGCGTTGATTGCTACGGCGGAGACTTCCCCGGCGAGCTGACAAACGACGGCGATTTCTGCTGCGACGGCATGGTCTTTGCCGACCGGTCGCTGAAACCCGGTTCCATGGAGATCGCTGCTGCCTACACGCCGTTCCGGCTCCGCTTTGCGGACGGCGCGCTGTACATTACGAACCATTTTGATTTCACCGACCTCTCGGATTATGCGCTTCGCCTCACGCTCCGTGTGGACGGAAACGTCTTCTGCAGCGATATTTTCCATGTGCAGGCCGCCCCGCATGAGACGGTCCGCCTGATCCCGTCCCGGGCGCTGCCGGATTCCTGCCGCTTCGGTGCATGCGCGGAGGCAGCGCTCCTGAATGCGGACGAAAGCGTTTTTGCCTCCCTGTCCCTTGCGCTGCCTGTGGCCGTCGTCCGGCCGGAAAAACAGCTTTCCCCGGCGCAGATCCAGAAGGATCCCAGCGGCTACACCATCAGCGGCAGCGGCTTCCGCTACCACTTCTCCGTCTCCCGCGGCAATCTCGACAGCATCCTGCTGGACGGACGAGAGATCCTGAGCCGTCCGGTCGCGCTGAGCGTGACGCGAGCGGCAACATCCAACGACCGCAACATTGCCGTCAAGTGGATGCACTACGGCACATTCAACAAAGAATGGTACGACCGTATTTTCAACAACATCCGTGACGTGACTGTCGAAGGCAACCGCATCAGCGTCACAGGTGTTCTGGCCGGCGTCACGCGCATCCCGTTCCTGCACTATGTGCAGACCATGGACTTTGGCGCCGACGGGGAGATCCGCACGTCTCTCGACGCCACCGTTCGCAGGGAAGCGACCTGGCTTCCGCGCCTTGGCTATGAGCTCTGGCTGAACAAGCCAGACCTGCCGTTCTCGTACTATGCATACGGCCCGCTGGAGACCTACTGTGACAGCCACCACCACGCATCGCCCGGCCGTTACGAAAGCACCGCGCGAAAAGAATACGTCCCCTATCCGATCCCGCAGGAGCACGGGAACCATTTCGGCGCCAGGCAGCTTGTCCTGGATGGCGCGTTCATCATTGAAGCACCGCTGTTTGAATTCAACGTTTCGATGTTTGATTCCGAAACACTTGCGGAAACAAAGCACGCGGCGGAGCTTCCCGCATCGAATGGGACGCACGTGCGTGTGGACTACCGCGTGTCGGGCCTGGGAAGCAATTCCTGCGGTCCGGAGCTTGCCGAGCGCTACCGCGTCAGCGAGAAAAACATTCATTTTGCCTTCTCTGTCCGCCGCGCATGACGCAGCTGCAGAGGACATTTCAGAAAAGGAGCAAGGAACATGAAAAACACAAGAGAGCTGTTTGACCTGACCGGAAAAGTCGCGATCGTGACCGGCGGGACCGGTCTGTACGGCGCATCGATCTCCACCGGTCTTTGCGAGATGGGCGCCAAGGTCGTCATCGCCTCGCGCAACGGCGCACGCTGCGAAGAATTTGCATCCGGCCTGCGCGAGAAGGGCTGCGAAGCGGTTGGCATGTCCTTCGACCTCAGCAACGACGACTCGATCCATGCGCTTGTTGACGCTGTGATCGCAAAATACGGCCGCATCGATATCCTGGTCAACAACGCCGTCGACCGCCGCAACATGACGCCGCTTTCCACTGCAACACGGCAGAAGCTGCAGGATTCTGCCAGCACGAACCTCAATGGTCAGATTCTCCTGTCACAGGCCGTTCTGGAACACATGATCCCGCAGGAGAGCGGATCGATCATCAACATCAGCTCCATGCGCGGTCTGGACAGCCCGCATTTTCCGTTCTACCCGCCTTCCATGGGCGACCAGCCTGTCAACTATACCACGGAGAAATGGGCGCTCATCGGCTTGACCAAGTATATGGCCGGACGCTACGGCAAGCATCATATCCGCGTCAACGCCGTCGCTCCCGGAGGCTTCAATCCCGGCCTCACCGACAGCAAGGAGCATAACCCCTTCGTGGACACCTATATTGCCAACTGTCCGCTCGGCTGCTGGGCCAACGAGGACGACATCAAGGGGCCCGTTGTATTTCTGGCCTCCGATGCTGCAAACTACGTGACCGGTGCAACGCTCGTCATGGACGGCGGCTGGACGATCTGGTAAACGGAAAGGACGCGTGCATTATGAAGTATTTCAGCGGAAAAGGTCTGGATCTGTCTCTGTTTTCCCTCGGAACCGTCCAACTCGGCATGGATTACGGCCTCGGGCCCGATACGGCAAAGCCCAGTACGGAAATGGCCTTTGAGCTTCTTGACCGTGCCATGGAGCTCGGCGTCAACAATCTTGACACTGCAAACAACTACGGCGTCTCCGAGTCCGTCATCGGCCAGTGGCTGAGCCGCCGCCGCAGTGCACAGCAGCCGACACCGTGGATCGTCACAAAGATCGGCCCCCTCAAGCACGGCTCCTACGACATCCTGCGCGACGACATCCTCCGTCAGACGGACGGCTGCTGCAAGACATTGGGCATGGAGACGCTTGACTGCCTGATGATCCACAACTTTGAGGACTACGAGCAGGATCCGGACGCCATCAGCAAGGTATTTGCGGAACTCAAGGTCGACGGAAGGATCCGCCTGAGCGCGCTTTCCGCCTATTCCCGCCATGACTACGGCGTTATTGCGGACTCCGGCTTCGACGCCACGCAGATCCCGATGAACGTCTTTGACTGGTCTCAGATCGAAAGCGGCGGCATGAAGCGCCTTTCGGACAGCGGCATGCTTATCTTCGTGCGGAGTGTTTTCCTGCAGGGTCTTGTGTTCCTCCGCCCGGAAGATGTCGATCCGAGAATGGACTTCTGCGTACCGTACCTGAAACGCTATTTGGCGCTGAGCGAGGAATTCGGGTTGTCTCCTGCGGTGCTCGCAATGTCGTTCGTGCTGTCGATCCCGGGTGTATCCACGCTCGTGCTCGGCTGTCAGCGCATCGGGCAGATGATCGCAGACTGCGATCTGATTGAGCAGACCGTAAAACTCACCGACAGTCAGATGGAGAAACTGCATGCGGCTTTCACCGGGATCGATCCGCGGGTCATCAACCCCGGCGTCTGGTTCAACCATACTTGAGGTGCAGGCATGGACAGCGAACTCTTTGAGATCCATCCATCTGACCGGGACGCGATCCGGATGCTTGCGGATTTCATTCCAGATCGAGTCTTTGACGCGCACCTGCACATGCACTGTGACGGCACGGTCCCGCATACCTCTCCGGCTGTTTTCCGGCCGGGGGCGGGCACGCCGGAGCAGTACCGGAAGGATATGGGTGCATTCTTTCCGCATGTGAAAACGCTGCGTCTGAACATGATGCCCATGCCGGACACAGCCATGAACGATCCCGCAGCCGGCCTGCGCGAGGCCGCAAACGAGCACATCATCCGCCTCACCGAAACGCACGCAGAGCACGTAGGCGCGGTTTATGTGCTGCCGGGCGACAGCGAGGAGGTCATCGGTCGCTGGTTCACTCATCCGGGCATCCGCGCCATCAAGTGCTACTGCTATGGTTCCGGTGCACAGAACATGAACGCCTGCGCCATCGGAGATTTTCTGCCGGAGGCGGCCTGGGTCGTCTCGGCGCAGACACGCTGCCCCATCATCCTGCACATGATGCGCCCGGCGTCTTTGTCTGATCCGGACAACTTTTCCTACATCCGCACCATGTCCAAGCGGTATCCGGACGCCCGGCTCGTGCTCGCACACTGCGCACGCGCGTTTGCCGCCTGGACCGTCATCGACAAGATCCGTGAGCTGGAGGACTGCGGAAACATCTGGTTCGACCTCTCCGCCGTCTGCGAATCTGCGCCCATGGCCGCCTGCATCATGGCTTATGCCGGGAAGCGCACCGTCTGGGGCAGCGACTATCCCATCTGCATGCACCGTGGACGGGCCATTTCCCTTTCCACCGGATTCCTGTGGCTCATTGACGACGATTTGAAGGCCCTGTCCCCGCAGGGACAGCAGCCCTGCCTTGTGGCTGCTGAGAATCTGCTGGCATTCCGTCAGGCGTGCATTCTGCTCGGGCTTGACCGGACTCAAATCGAGGATCTGTTCTACAACAATGCCATGGAGCTGTTTGCGCTCAATTCGCAGCAGGTCAAGTGAAACAGGGAGAATCTGTATGGCTGTTATTACAATCGTCGGCGCCGGTATGATGGGCTCTGCACTCGTCTTTCCTGCCGCAGAAAACGGAAACGAGGTACGGCTGGTCGGCACGCATCTGGACCGCGAGATCATCGACACATGTCTCCGGACAGGACGTCACCCGAAATTTGACCGTGATTTCCCCGCCGGCGTCCGTTATTTCCAGATCGATGCGCTCACCCAGGCGCTGGACGGAGCGAGCGCCGTCATAGGCGGCGTCTCAAGCTTCGGTGTAGAATGGTTCGGTTCGTTCGTCCTGCCGAAGATCCCGGAGCAGACGCCGGTTCTTACCGTCACAAAAGGACTTTGGGATTTGCCGGACGGGCAGCTTCTGACCTACCCTGCCGTCTGGACAAAGATGCTTCAGGCACAGGGTCTTCGCCGGAATCTGAACGCCATCGGAGGCCCATGTACAAGCTATGAGCTTGTCGCACACGACCAGACCGAGGTGGCCTTCTGCGGCAGCGATCCGGATACGCTCCGCTTCCTGCGGGATCTGATGCGCACGGACTATTATCACATCAGTCTTTCCACGGATGTGACCGGTATCGAAAGCGCCGTCGCGCTCAAAAACGGGTATGCGCTCGGCATCGCGCTCACCATTGGCCTCAACCAGAGGCAATTCGGTCTGGACAGCCCGCTTCATTTCAATTCGCAGGCGGCAGTCTTTGGCCAGAGCGTGCGCGAGATGCAGCAGCTGCTGACCTATCAGGGCGCTGGCTCACTCGATAACCTCTGCGTCGGCGCAGGCGATCTCTACGTCACCGTCTACGGCGGCCGCACACGGCTGATCGGTATCCTGCTCGGGCGCGGGCTGACCATCGACGAAGCCCGGCGCGAGCTGAACGGTGTGACGCTGGAATCGCTCGTCGTTGCTGAGCGCGTCGCAAGGGCTGTACGAGCCGCCGCTTCTGCAGGTAAACTGCAAATGAAGGATTTCCCGCTACTGATGCATGTTGACGACATCATAACCAGGAAACTTCCCGTTCAGATTCCCTGGGAGGACTTCACATTCTGCTCCGGACTTTGAACGCTTGCATGCGGCGCAATTCTGTGCTAAGATGAGCTTCAGCACAGGAGGTGACCGCAATGAAAAAAATGATTGCGTATGAAAAGCTCTCAAAAAAGAAAAAGCGGGAGCTGAACGCAGCAAAACGAAACACCTGGGGTGCGCTCCGTCCGGTCACAAGAAAACCGGCCTATTCGGGCGCATACGACCGATGCAAAACACGGAAACGATTCGATGACGATTCGTTTCCGTGTTTTTTGGATCAATCTGCACAGTTGCAGGACCTGTTTTTTCCATTGCTTTGGTCTAATCCGAGAAAAGCAGATAACCCGTTGACTTCACCGCTTTATCGTGATAGTATGTTATCATACTAATAACCAGGTGATGCAGATGAACAGTTATCAGAATCCTTCCATTGACCGGCTGCTTGCGGCCATCGGCTCTCTTCGGACAGACGAGGAGCGCGCCAGTTTTTTTGAGGACGTTTGCACGATCAAGGAGCTGCAGGATATGGCGCAGCGCTTTGAGGCGGCTATCCTTTTGCAGGACGGCGCAAGCTACCAGACCATTTCTGCAAAGATCGGCATCAGCACCGCAACGATCAGCCGCGTCAACCGCTGCCTCGCCTATGGCCGCGGAGGCTACCGGACAGCCATTGCGCGCATGCAGGAGGTATCATCCAATGATCGATGAATCCGTTCTTCAGCCCGGCGAACGGCTGACGCTCGCGCTGCGGTCTCTCTATGCCGCCCACGGGTACCAGCTTTACCGAATGAGCAAATTTGAGGAATATGATCTCTACGCAAGAAACAAGGAGTTCCTGCTCTCCGACAATGTCATCACCTTCACAGACACGGACGGACGGCTGATGGCGCTCAAGCCGGATGTTACGCTGTCCATCATCAAAAACAGCCGTGACGACCCGGCGGAGACCCAGAAGCTCTGCTACAACGAAAACGTCTACCGTGTCTCGGAAAGCTCCAACTCGTTCCATGAGATCATGCAGACCGGCGTGGAGTGTTTTGGCGCTGTGTCGGAGGAGGATCTGTGCCAGGTTGTGGAGCTTGCGGCTCAGAGCATGCAGCTCATCCCGCAGCGCAGCGTCCTGTCCGTCTCCAGTTTGAGCGTTCTGGAGCAGGCTGCCGCATACGCAGCACCGGAGCGTTCTGACCGTGCGCAGATCCTTCGTGCCATCGGGGAACGGAATATGCACGAGCTGCGCGATTGCTGTACGCCTGAGCGTGCAGCGCTCCTGGAAGCTCTGCTGGACGCCGGAGGAAGCATCGACGAAGCGCTGTCCTCCCTGCGCGCGCTGTTTTCCGACGTGGAGGGCTTTTCCTCCGTTCCCGAGTTCCTGCGTCTGCTTGAAATGCTCCGCCAACTCCCCTGCGCGCAGCAGATCCGTGTGGACTTCTCCATTGTATCCGACATCAACTATTACAACGGACTGATTTTTAAGGGTTTTGTGGCCGGGATCCCCTCCCCGGTGCTGTCCGGCGGACAGTATGACCGCCTGATGCGCAAGCTGCACCGGCAGTCGCGCGCAGTCGGCTTTGCTGTCAGCACCGATCTGCTTGCACAGCCGGGTGTGTGTGCCGCAGCAGCGCAGGAGGATACTTTCCTCAACATCGCGCTGCCGAAGGGGCGGTTGGGTGAAAAGGTCTATGCCATGCTCGCAAAGGCCGGACTGGAGTGCCCGGCCATTCTGGAGACCGGGCGGAAGCTGATTTTTGAAAACACTGAAAAACGCGTACGCTATTTCTGGGTCAAGCCCTCTGACGTGGCGATCTACGTTGAGCGCGGCGCCGCAGATCTCGGCGTGGCCGGGAAAGATATTCTGCTGGAATACCGTCCGGACGTCTATGAGCTGCTCGATCTGCGCTTCGGTGCATGCCGGATGGCGGTCGCTGCAAAAAACGGCTTCAAGGACGACACCTCCCGGACGCTCCGCGTTGCGACGAAGTTTCCGAATATCGCAAAGGCGCATTTCCAATCTGAGGGGCGCGATATCGATATCATCCATCTCAACGGTTCCATCGAACTTGCACCGATCCTCGGCATGGCCGACGTGATTGTGGACATTGTTGAAACGGGCACAACGCTTCGGGAAAACGATCTGAGCGTCGTGCAGACCATCGTGCCGATCAGCGCGCGCCTGGTCGCCAACAAATCTTCCTACAAATTCAAGGAAGCGCAGATCCGCAGAGTCGCTTCCCAGCTCAAAACCATACTGGAGGAACCGCTATGATCCGTATCCTGACCTACGGTGAAGACACGCTTGACGCGATCTTTGCCAGAAGTACGCCCGCAGTCGACGTGGCAAGCGTCGTGCGCGGGATCATTGCCGACGTCCGTACACGCGGCGACAGTGCGCTGTTTGATTATTGCCGCCGCTTTGACGGCGCAGACCTTACAGAGCTGACTGTCAGCCGGGAGGAGATGGACGATGCGCTCCGGCAGGTTGACCCGGACTTCCTGTTGATCCTGAAGCAAGCCGCTGCCAATATCCGCGCCTTCCATGAAAAGCAGAAGCGTTCCGGTTTTATCATCACCGAGCAGGACGGTGTGGTGCTTGGGCAGCGGGTGATCCCGATCGAGCGAGTCGGCCTCTATGTCCCGGGCGGCACAGCGGCCTATCCCTCCACAGTCCTGATGGATGCGATCCCGGCGCGGATCGCCGGATGCCGTGAAATCATCATCACGACGCCGCCGGACAGCTCCGGGAAGATCAATCCCGTGATCCTTGCAGCCGCACAGGTCGCAGGCGTTGACCGGATCTGCAAAGTTGGCGGCGCGCAGGCCGTCGCCGCCCTTGCTTACGGAACACAGAGCATCCCCGCCGTCGACAAGATCGTCGGGCCGGGCAATGCATTTGTTGCCGAGGCGAAAAAGCAGGTCTTCGGTCAGGTCTCCATCGATATGATCGCCGGGCCGAGCGAGATCCTTATCATCTCTGACGCAAACAGCGACGCGCGAATCCTTGCGGCCGATCTGCTCTCTCAGGCCGAACACGACAAGCTCGCCAGCGCTGTGCTCATTACCGTTTCAAA
>CADCOJ010000249.1 GCA_902803075.1 Oscillospiraceae bacterium
CCGTGGCCCGCATCCGCCGTGAGCATATCGTATCACAGATGTACAAAACCATCATCTATTCCTCCCGGGACGGGATCATCTATGCCGGGCGAGACGGGGTCATCCGCGTGCGCAACCGCACGGTGCAGCAGATGATCCCGGGGCAGAGTCTGATGGGCAAACCGCTGGAAACTGCGCTTCCCTATTTATATCCTCTGTTCCGGGAAGCACTCGACAAACAGGAGGAGAGTACCGGACACATTCTGACCATTCCGGGCACGGAGCGCCGCGTTTCCGTTGCAGTGCGCCCTGTGGTGGCCGATGAGGCGGCGGCCGGCGTCGTCCTTACGGTCTCGGATATCACGGAGATCCAACGCTTGGAAGGTCAGATCCGCCGGAAGCTCAACGAGCGCGGTCTGCAGGCAAAATACAGCTTCTCCGACATCCAACATGAGAGTCAGACTATGAAAAAGACCATTTCGCAGGCGCGGAGCTACGCAGCTTCGGAGGCGAACGTTATCATTGTCGGAGAGACCGGAACCGGCAAGGAGTTGTTTGCGCAGAGTATCCATCAGGCCAGCCGCCGAAGCAGGGGGCCCTTTGTGGTCATCAACTGCGCGGCTCTGCCGGACAATCTGCTGGAAAGCGAGCTCTTCGGCTATGCGGAGGGCGCGTTTACCGGAGCAGTTAAGGGCGGAAAAGCAGGTCTTTTTGAGCAGGCGCACGGCGGCACGCTGATGCTCGACGAGATCGAGGAGATGCCGCTTTCCACGCAGACGAAGCTTCTTCGCGTTTTACAGGAGCGGCAGGTGCGGCGCGTGGGCGACAACAAAATGATCGCTGTAGACGTGCGAATCATCTCCGCTACCAACAAAAGCATCGAGGCGCTCTGCAGCAGCGGAAAATTCCGGCGCGACCTCATGTATCGGTTGGATGTGCTGCGGCTGTTTGTGCCGCCGCTTCGTAGCCGCGGGCGCGATGTAGAGGTCCTGTTCCTCGACGGGATCCGCCAACAGTGCGCCCGCGGCGGTATCCGGGTGCCTGCCGTTGATCCGGATGCGCTTGCGCTGCTTGAGACATACCCCTTTGGTGGCAACATCCGCGAGCTCAACAATGTCATCGAACGCCTCTGCGCGCAGGCGCCGCAGGTCATCGACCGGCAGAGGCTGCAGGAAGCGCTCCGCCCGCAGGATCTGAGTCCGGACGCGGAGCCCTGGGAAGCTGCCTCGGCGCTGCCTTTGCCCCGAGAATATTCACCGGGCAGCGCGGAGGCCGCACGCATCCGCGCCGCGCTGGAGCGCAGCGGAGGCAGGCGGGACGACGCAGCAGCGCTGCTCGGCATGCACCGGACAACGCTCTGGCGTAAAATTAAGCAATACGGTCTTTGACCGGGTGTTGGTTTGTTTCATGTGATGCAGCGATGCTGCGGCGGCTCCGCTTTCCGGCGCGCATCATTCCATAGGGCGCAGGAAAGCGGAGCCCGATTGCGTCAGAAATAATTCTGAGGTTGGCACAACGGTTGCTTGTACATTTATCGAAACCAATAATCTGCCGGGCAGCAGGGAAACGTCCGGTAAAAACGAAGGAAAGAGGTAGGTTTCGATGAAAATTGTCAAAACGATGAAGAAGTTCCCCGGCGGCATGATGGTCATCCCGCTTCTCCTGGGCTGCATCATCAACACATTCATCCCCTCAGTGCTCCAAATCGGCGGTTTCACCACGGGTCTGTTCAAAACCGGAACCGCAACGCTTGTCGGCTTGTTCATCCTCTGCAGCGGCGCGAGCATCAACTTTCGCCAGGCCGGCCTGCCTCTTTACAAGGGCGCAGTTCTGACCATCCTCAAGTACGCCATCGGTGTTGGCCTCGGTCTCGGCATCAACAAGATCTTTGGGCCCTCAGGCATCTTTGGTTTGTCTGCGCTGGCTGTCATCACCGCAGTCACCAACTCCAACGGTGCTATTTACACCGCGCTTGCCAAGGAATTCGGTGACAGCACCGACGTTGGCGCCATTGCGATCCTCTCTCTGAATGACGGTCCGTTCCTCACCATGATTGCCCTTGGCACCACCGGTCTTGCCGACATCCCGTTCATTGCCCTCGTCGCCGCTATCGTTCCTCTGATCATCGGCATGATTCTCGGCAACCTCGATCCAGATTTCAAAAAGATTCTCTCAGACGGTCTGACCATGCTCCTGCCGTTCAACGGCTTCGTTCTCGGCGCCAACACGAGCCTCAAGACCATTGCCGAAGCCGGCGTGGGCGGCGTCGTTCTTGGCCTCATGACCGTGCTCTTCACCGGCGTTCTGACCTACTATCTCTACAGCTTCATCCGCAGAAAAAAAGACCCCATGGGCATGGCCATCGGTACCACAGGCGGCAACGCCGTTGCAGTTCCGGCATCTGTTGCCATGGCGGATCCGACGCTTGAGCCCATCGTCCCCATGGCCACCGCGCAGGTTGCCGGTGCCGTCGTTGTGACCGCCATTCTGACCCCGATCCTGACTGGCGTGTTTTCCAAGCTTGCCAAACGCGACAACGCAAAAAAAGGCATCGTCGACCCAGCAGAGGCGGAAGCTGCCGCTGCGGAAACCCGGTCCGAAGAAAAGAAGCCGGAATAAGCGCGCAGGAAAGGAGTACTGAACATGGCAAAGTATTATGTGAAAGCGAAGCACATTCTGACCGGAGATCAGCTTGAAGCAAAAGAGAACGCCGGCCTTCTGATTGAGGACGGCAAGATTGCGGCCATCTATGACAACTTCTCCGCACTGACCGTTCCTGAGGGCGCCGAGATCCGCGACTATGGAGAAGCCACCGTGATGCCTGGCCTCATCGACTGCCACAACCACCTTGCTCTGGACACACGTCTGGAAAACCATCTGGTCAGGATGGAGGACTGTGAAGCGGAGCAGACGATCCGCGCCATCAAGACCATGCGCGATGATCTTGTCAGCGGCGTGACCACCTCGCGCTGCTGCGGCGATCGCTTCTATGTGGACGTCACCTGCCGCAACGCGCAGCGTCAGGGCAGGCTTCTCGGCCCGAAACTCGTCGTTGCCGGCATCGGCATGCGCGCTGCGCATGGCCATGGCTATGTCGGCATGCCGCACACGGGCGCTGCGGAGTTCCAGAAGCGCTCGCGCGAAAACATCCTCCGCGGCGTTGATTTTTTGAAAGTCTTTACCACGAAGGTCATCAATGCGACACCGTTCATCTTCCACTTCATGACGCCGGAGGAGCTGAAGGCTGTCGTCACCGAGGCCCGCAGCGTCAATCTGCCCACTGC
>CADCOJ010000250.1 GCA_902803075.1 Oscillospiraceae bacterium
CGCGAGGCGGGACTTGAACCCGCACGTCCGGAGTGGACACTAGAACCTGAATCTAGCGAGTCTGCCAATTCCACCACTCGCGCATATGCATCTCGTCGATTGCTTTGGTATCTTATCACAAGAGGATGAAAATGTCAAGAGCTTTTCCTGCCCGGCGCCGGCAGTTTTTTTCCTGGGCCGCTGCAGTGTTCTGCAGCGGCCCAGGAACGGGATCACTCGGAGTAAAGATACGCGTAGCGGCTGCGGATCGTGCGGATGAAGAGCGCAAGCTCCTCCGGGAGCGCGCCGGGCCGGGCAAGGTCATATTCTTTCACGTCGGCCATGCGCACGCGGATGCGGTCGCCGCCAAGGAAGAGGACGCCCGCGTTTGTGCTGTCGTCCATGTCTTTTTCTGTTTGGAAGAGCGTGAACTTGTCGTGACACGGTTCGGAGGCGTACGGGCAGAACTGTGTGCAGTTGCCGCATTCGTTGCACATCTTATCAATGTGCAGGATCTGGTGCCGCCCGTCGGGCAGCTTAATGACCACGTTGGCGCGGTTCGGGCAGGAGTCGACACAGTTTTCACAGACGGTACTGCAGTTCAGGCAGCGCTCGCCTTCGCAGCAGACCTCTGATGCGGCGGCCATGATGCCCTTTTTGGCGGCGGCGTCCGGCCTGGACGGCCGGGCCTGCTCTGGGATCTCATAGGTATGCGCCGCGCCGATGACGGCCTCAGCAAATGCTGCGGCGTCCGCAATGCCTTCAACGACGGTCGCCGGGCCCCGGTGCGCGTCGCCGGCCGACCACACGCCCTCGACGTTCGTCTGGAACGCCGGGCCCTTACGGCCCATCTCAATGCCGTTTTCTTCCATGAGCCGGCTGTCCACCTTTTCACCGATCGCGGAGATCACAAGATCGCACGGGATCTGGAACTGCTCGCCTGTGGGGACAGGTGCGCGCCGTCCCGATGCGTCGGGCGCACCGAGCTTCATACGGTTGAGCGTCAGCATGCCGTCCTTCTGCTCCACAGGAGCGGCAAGCTCCACAAGCGTGACGCCTTCCGCCACAGCCAGCAGCAGCTCATGCTCGTCTGCGGGCATTTCCTTTTTGGTGCGGCGGTAGACGATGGTGGAGGAGGCGGCGCCCATGCGCTTGGCGACGCGCGCGGCGTCCATGGCGGTGTTGCCCGCGCCGATGACCACCACATGGCCCTCCAGGCACGGCTTGACCTGCTGCTTCATCTCCTTCATCCAGCCGATGACGCCGCGCACATTGCCGGAAATGCCCAGCTCGCCGGGCTGCCATGCGCCGGTCGCCAGAAGGATGTGGGTGTAGCCCATCTGCTTGAGCTCGCGCACGCTTGGCGCAGGCTTTCCGCAGCGGACGTCAACGCCCAGACGCTCCATGATGGAGATGTCCCGATCTATGGCTTCGTCGCTGATGCGGAATGCGGGGATCACATACCGCGGCACGCCGCCGAGTTTCTGTTCCCGCTCGAAGATCGTGGTTTCCACGCCGCCGCGGGCGAGGAAGTAGGCCGCGGCGATGCCCGTCGGGCCGCCGCCGATGATCGCAGCTTTTTTGCCGGGCAGCTTTTCCGTCGGATGCAGCGAAGCCATCAGCGCGTCATAGCCGTTCTGAGCGGCAATGAGCTTGGTGTCGCGGATGTGGATCTGCTCTTCATAGAAATTGCGGGTGCATTTGTTTTGGCAGCGATGGGCACAGATGGTACCGGTGATGAACGGAAGGGGATTCTTTTCCGTAATGAGCTTCAGAGCCGGGCCGAACAGGCCGCGGCGGCAGAGCTCCAGATATTCCGGGATGTCCTGATGGATGGGGCAGCCGCCCTGGCAGGGGGCCTGGAAGCAGTCGATCCAGGGCACATGCTCCTCGCTCTTGCGCGTGGCCGCGGGCTTGACCGGTTTGAGATAATGCGGATCCGTATGGCAGGCGGCGGAAAGGGTGCTGATGGCGGAGCTGTCGGTGCCGGAGAACGCCGTATAAGGGAGATCCTCCACACGCCTGACCATCTGCGCCAGACGGTTGTATCCGCCGGGCTTGAGAATGGTTGTGGCGACGGTGATGGGCCAGATACCGGCGGAGAAGAGGCTGCGGCAGTTATAGGCGTCGGCGCCGCCAGCAAAGGAGATGCGGAGCCTGCCTCCGAACTGGCGGGAGATGCGGCTGCACATTTCAATGGTGAGCGGGAAAAGACTGCGGCCGGACATGTACATTTCCGTTCCGGGCAGCTCGCCGCGGGTGGTGTCGACGGGGAAGGTGTTGGAGAGCTTGAGGCCGAACTCGAGCCGCATGCTGTCGGCCAGCGCCTGCAGCCGCTCGAACATCGGCACGGCGTCCTCCCACTGCAGATCCTCGTTGAAGTGGTGCTCGTCAAAGACAATGTAGTCGTAGCCCATTGCATCGAGCACGGAGCGGGCGGTCTTGTAGCCGAGGATGGTCGGGTTGCACTTGACAAAGGTATGCAGATGCTTTTCTGTCAGCAGGTACGAGGCGATGCGCTCGATCTCCTGCGGCGGGCAGCCATGGAGCGTGGAGACGGTGACGCTGCGGCTGATGTGCGGGCTGATGGCGGAGATCTCGGCGTCGTGATCCGGGAAGAACTCGCGGAGCACCTGGATGCACTCCCGGAACTGCGGCGTTTCAGAGGCGTCCTTCATGCTGTCAATGTAGGCGTTGACCTTCGGGCCTTTGATGCCCTCCAGGTCATAGCCGACGGACATGTTGAACACGAACCCGTTGGGATCTCCGAAGTGATAGATCGAGGAAATGGCCTTGAGCGCACACCAGGCCTTGATATACTCGTTCAGCGCCTGCGGGACCTCCAGCTCGGTGGACCACTCCTGGTTGTAGCCCTCGTCGCTGGCGAGGATGCAGGGCCGCGGCACGCATGCGGCCAGCTCTGCGCCGTCCATCTTCTGCACGGTCTTGACCTCAAAGAAGCGCGCGCCGGCCATATAGGCGGCGATGATGTTCTGGGCCAGCTGACTGTTGGGACCTGCGGCCGGGCCGAAGGGCGTTTCGATGGTTTCACCGAAGATGGGGAGCTTCTTACCGGAGGCGTGATACGCCGTCCGCACGCCGAAGATCTCACCCTCACGGGCGTATTCGGTGACGATCCAGCCGATCAGGCTCCGGAAGGGGATCGGATACATTTTTTCAGACATATCAGGCAGCCTCCTGTTTAGTATTCACGGTGGTTGAGCGCGCCCCAGAGCTTTTTCGCAGCCTCCAGGATGTGGGCGTTCTCCGCCTCCTCATCAATGCCGATGAGCTCGCGGTCCTTCATGAGGATCCGCCCGGCGGCGATGGTGGTGCGGCAGAGCTTGCCGGTCATGCCGAAGAGGATGTGACCGTCGATGTTTTCGTCGGAGAACGGCGTGAAGGGCTTGTAGTCCATGACGATGATGTCGGCGGCGGCGCCCGCCCGGAGCACGCCGAGCTGGTCGGGGAAGTATTTTGCGCCGATCTTCGCGTTGTTCTCAAAGAGCATGCCCGTCACCTCGCCCCAGGCGACATTCGGCAGGCACGCATGGAGCCGCTGCACGCACAAGGCCGCCTTCAGCGATTCGATCATGTCGTTCGTCCATGCGTCGGTGCCGAGACCGAGGAGGATCCCTTCGCGCGAAAGCGGGAGCACCGGGCAGACGCCCACGGCGTTTGACATATTGGACTCGGGGTTGTTGACGACCATGGTTTTCGTTTCGCGGATGAGCTCGATCTCGGCGGGATTGACGTGGATGCAGTGGCCAAGGATCGTTTTTTCTCCGAGGATACCGTGGTCATGCAGGCGCTGCACGGGGCGGCGGCCATAGTTCTGCAGGCTGTCATAGACGTCGTTCATGCCCTCGGAGACATGGATGTGGTAGCCGGTGCGCCCGTTGTTGGCGGCAACCATCCGGTCAAAGGTCCTGTCCGAGATGGTGAACAGCGCATGGCCGCCGAACATGGCAGCGAGCATGGGATCCTTCTGCTGCGCGCAGTAGGAGATCCAGTCGGCGTTCTCCTGGATGGCCTGCAGGCACTTCTCCTCGCCGTCGCGGTCGGAGACCTCGTAGCACAGGCAGGAGCGGATGCCGAATTTTTTTGCGCTCTCACCGATCTGAAACAGGGAGCCTGGGATCTCGCAGTAGGCGGCATGGTGGTCAAAGATGGTGGTGACGCCCTGCTTGATGCAGTCGATATACAGCGCGTCCGCCGAGGCGCGCGAGCCCTCCAGCGTGAGCTTCCTGTCCATGGCCCACCAGGTTCCGTCCAGCACCTCATAGAAATTGGTGGGGTTGTTGCCGACGATGGACAGGCCCCGCGCCAGCGCAGAGTAAATGTGCGTGTGCGCGTTGATGAATGCCGGCATGATGACGCCGCCGCGGGCGTCGATGCGCTCAGCATCCGGATATTTGGCCTCCAGCGCCGCCTGTGTGCCGACCTCCCGGATCGTCCGGCCCTCAAAGGCAACGGCGCCTTTTTCAAAGTAGCCGGTGCCTGCCTTGTCGCGTGTGATCACGCGGCCGTTTGTGAGAAGATACATGTCAGATTCCTCCTTCAGCGTGGTTCACACGGCCTTATAACAAAAAGTGCTTCAGACAATGTCTGAAACACTCTGCCTTGCAAGCCGAGTGATAGTTGCAGCCCGTGTGCGAAACACTTCCTTACAGCTACCAATCTTAGATTATACTTTCATTATAGTAGGCGGCGAAAAAAATTTCAATGGGATCAAAACATTTTTTCGCCGCCATTTTTTACAAACTTTCGTCTTTTGATTTGAACAATCTGCCCGCTGTTCCGCGCGCGAGATACCGGCTGCAGGCCGCCTGCGCGCGGGCGGAAAGCGCCTGCTCGTCCATAGCCGCCAAATGCCCGCCGCGCACGACCACGCGCCCGGCCACGACCGTGGTATCCACGGGCCCGCGGACGCCGACCGTTGCGAGCACGGCCTTCGGATCGTACAGCGCGCCGACCAGCTCCGGGCGGCGGCTGTCGATCAGGAACAGATCGCAGCACATCCCGGGAGCCAGGAAGCCGATGTCACGGCGGCCCAGCAGGCGCGCACCGCCGCAAGAAGCGATTTTCAGCATGTCATAGCCGGAGGGAGCCTGCGCGCCGGCGGTAAGCCGGTGCAGCAGATATGCCGTGCGCAGCTCCTCCATGAGGCTCGAGCCGTCGTTGGAGGCGGAGCCGTCCACGCCCAGGCCGACCGGAACGCCCATGCGGAGCATATCGCCCACGCGCGCGACGCCGGAGGAGAGCTTCATGTTGGAGGCCGGGCAGTGGCACACGCCCGTGCCGGTCTGCGCCAGCAGGCGCAGCTCGTCGGTCGTGAAGTGGATGCCGTGGGCATACCAGACGTCCGGGCCGATCCAGCCGAGCGTCTGCATATAGGCCAGGGGCCGCAGGCCGAAGCGTTCGAGCGTATAGCGCTCCTCGTCCTTTGTTTCGCACAGGTGCGTATGGAGCCGGACGCCGTATTGCCGGGCAAGCTGCGCGCTCTGCCGCAGCAGATCCGCCGAGACGGAAAAGGGGGAGCACGGCGCCAGCGCGAGCTGACGCATGGAGCCGAAGGCCGGATCGTGCCAGGTCTCGATGAGCCGGACGCTGTCGGCCAGGATCTCGTCCACCGGCTGAACGACGGAATCGGGCGGGAGACCGCCGTCCTTGACGCTCAGATCCATGGACCCGCGCGAGGCATGCATGCGGATGCCCAGCAGCTCCGCCGCCTCAAACTGTGCGCCGATCAGATCGCCGCACCCGGCGGGGAAGACATAGTGGTGATCAAAGCAGGTGGTACAGCCGTGCCGCAGCAGCTCACACAGGCCGCTGAGCGTGGACCAGTAGACAATCTCGCGGTCCAGATTTTTCCAGATTTCATAGAGCGTTTTGAGCCAGTCGAACAGCTCCATGTTCTGCACCTGCGGCAGGTTGCGCGAAAACTGCTGGTACAGGTGGTGATGCGTGTTCACAAGGCCCGGATAACAGAGCATGTGCGCGCCGTCGAGGATCTCGTCGGCCTGTGCGTCCAGGCCCGGCGCGATGGCGCGGATGATCCCGTCCTCCGCAAGCAGGTCCACGCCCCGGTAGACGTTGTCCTGCGCGTCGCAGGAGACGAGGCAGTCGATGTTCCGGATCAGAAGCCGCATGGTCAGACCCTCCTTTTTCTTCATTGTACCACCCCGCATCGGAAAATCAAGCCGGGAAAAATGCGCAAACATGCAATCAGCTCTTTCTTTATTGGAAGAAATCGTGTATAATGACTTTGAATTACCCATCGAAAGCGAGGGATCTGTTTGGAACAGCAGGAAACCGGCGCAGTGCGGCCGGAGCAGGAGACAGACGCTGCACAGCAGCCGACTGCGGAAGGCGGCGCGCAGAAAAAACAGCAGCCGAAGGGATATGAGGCGTATCTGACGCTCTATGACCTTGTGCGCCTTCTTGCCGTCATTACCATCATCTTTGTGTTTTTCTTCCGCCTTGTGGGCGTGGACGGCAGCTCTATGTATCCCACGCTGGTCGATCATGACTATCTGGTCCTTGAAAGCAATTTCCTTTACCGCACGGCGAAGCCCGGCGACATCGTTGTTCTCAATACGCCTCCGTTCTCCCAGCAGGGTAAGCTGATCGTCAAGCGCGTGATTGCGACCGCCGGTCAGGAGGTCGATATCCGCTTCGATACGGGCGAGGTCTATGTTGACGGGCAGCTGCTGGATGAACCCTACATCAGCGAGCCGACCCAGGTCGGCAGCGGCTGGCAGGAGTATCCGCTCACAGTCCCGGAGGGCTGCGTGTTCATCATGGGCGACAACCGCAACCACTCCTCCGACAGCCGCCTGACTGACGTGGGCTGCGTCCGGTGCGACAGCATCCTCGGACGCGCGCTCATCTGCATCGTTCCGGGCCATGAGACGGATATCGACGGCAATGTGACCGGCCCGCGGGATCTCAGGCGGATCGGGACGGTGTCATGATGGCGCAGAACAACGACCTCAACATCCAGTGGTACCCCGGGCACATGATGAAAACGCGGCGGATGATGGAGCAGGAGCTCCGTCTGGTGGACGCGGTGTGCGAGATCCTTGACGCACGTATCCCCATCTCCAGCCGCAACCCGGATATCGACGCCATCTGCGGCCAGAAACCGCGGATGGTCGTGCTCAACCGCATCGACCTGGCGGACCCCGCGCTTGTGGAGCGCTGGGCGGATTGGTTCCGGAAACGCGGCTGGGCCGTCCTGAAGACGGACTGCCGTTCGCGGAAGGGCGTGCAGGGCTTTGTCCCGGTAGTGCAGAAGCTGCTGGCCGACAAGCTCGCCCGTTACCGGGAGAAGGGTCAGGCCGGCAGGCCGCTCAAGCTCATGGTGGTCGGAATCCCCAATGTCGGGAAATCCACCTTTATCAATCAGATCGCCGGGCGCAAGGGCGCAAAGGCAGAAAACCGCCCCGGCGTCACGCGCGGCAAGCAGTGGGTCACCGTGTCGGACAGCCTGCTGCTGCTTGACACGCCCGGCATCCTCTGGCCGAAGTTCGATGATCCGAAGGTCGGCCTGCACCTGGCCTATACCGGCGCCGTGAAGGACGGCGTCATCGACACGCTGACGCTTGCGGCAAGACTCATGGAGCTGCTCGCCGCACGCTACCCGAAGGCACTGGAGGACCGGTATCGCATGGACATCCCGGCCGATGCGGATGGGTACGCGCTGCTGGAGCGCGCAGGAAGGAAGCGCGGGTTCCTGGTTTCCGGCGGGGAGGTCGATCTGGACCGGATGGCAAATGTCCTGCTGGAGGAATACCGCAGCTGCAAGCTGGGACGCTTTACGCTTGAGACGCCTGAGGAGGCGGAGAATACATGAAAACCGAACAGAAACCGGATCTGTGGCTCTATGAGCACGCTGCATTTGAGGAGGGATACCGCCTGGTGTGCGGCGTCGACGAGGCCGGGCGCGGGCCGCTGGCCGGCCCGGTGTGCGCGGCGGCGGTCATCCTGCCGCCGGATCTTGTGATCGAGGGGCTCAACGACTCCAAAAAGCTTACGGACCATACGCGCCGCGCGCTCTTTGACGTCATCACGCAGCAGGCTGTGAGCTATGGGATCGCGTTTGCTTCCGAGCAGGAGATCGACGGAATCAATATCCTGCAGGCGACGTTCCTGGCCATGGAACGCGCGCTTGCCCAGCTCGATCCGCAGCCGGAGCTCGCGCTCATTGACGGCAACCGCGCAAAGGACTTCGGTCTGGCCGTCCGGACGATCGTCCGGGGCGACAGCCTCTCGGCGTCCATCGCCGCGGCGTCGATCCTGGCAAAGGTGACGCGGGACCGGTATATGGAGGAGCTGGACGCGCAGTATCCGCAGTATGGCTTTGCCGTGCACAAGGGCTACGGCACGAAGCGCCACTATGAGGCGCTGGCGCAGTATGGGCCGTGTCCGGCCCACCGTGCGACGTTCCTGAGGAGCTTTTATGAGCGGGCGTGAGCTGCTCGGCCCGTGGGGCGAGGCGCTTGCCGCCGGCGCATACCGGAAAAAGCGCTACCGGATCCTGGCCATGAACTACCGCACGCGGCTCGGTGAGATCGACATCATCGCCGCCAACCGCAGCTATCTGGTGTTCGCGGAGGTCAAGCTCCGGAAGGACGACACACACGGAGCGGCCCGGGAGTTTGTGCACATGCGCAAGCAGCAGCGCATCAAAAGTGCGGCGGAGCTCTATCTCGCGGAGAATGAGACGCAGCTGCAGCCGCGGTTTGACGTTGTGGAGATCTACGCGCCGGAGGGGCTCGCGACAAAGAAGCCGGAGATCCGGATCCTGGAGGATGCTTTTTCATGAAATTCCGTGTTTTTGACGCGCACTGCGACACGGCGATGGAGCTCTGGATGCAGCGCCAGCCGCTTTATGAGAACACGCTCGCCGTGAGCCTGCGCCGCGCGGAACGCCTTGCGGGTTACGCGCAGTTCTTTGCTTTCTGCACTGTCTGGGTGGAACAGAAGGCTTCCGATGAACAGATCTTCCGCTGCGCGGAGGAAAACTTCCGCGCCGAGCTGGAGCGAAACAGCGGCCGCGCTGCGCTCTGCCGCACAGCGGCGGAGGCCGAGCAGGCCATGCAGGCAGGGAAGACGGCGGCCTTTCTCTCCATCGAGGGCGCCGAGGCCATTGGCTGCGACCCGGGACGGCTGGAGGAAGCCTATGCGCTTGGCGTGCGGATGATCGCACCCTGCTGGAACCGGGAGAATGCGCTGACCGGCTCGTGTATGACGGGCGGCGGCCTGACGGCGCAGGGCAGGGAATTCTGCCGCCGGGCGCAGAAGCTGGGGATCCTTCTGGACGTGAGCCACATGTCCGAGGCGGGCTTCTGGGACCTTGCGGAGCTGGCCGAGCGGCCCATCGTCGCCAGCCACAGCAACAGCAAGGCGGTCTGCGGAAACGTGCGCAACCTGACAGACCGGCAGTTCCGCGCCATTGCGGAGCTCGGCGGCGCAGCCGGACTGAACCTTTACAGCGCGTTTCTGACGGACGGCCGGGCAACGATGGACGATTGCCTGCGCCACCTGGAGCACTGGCTTGAGCTGGACGGCGACGGCCATATCTGCCTTGGCGGCGATCTGGACGGCTGCAGCGAGCTGCCGGAGGGTTTTGACGCATTGGACAGCTATGCGGCGCTTGCGGACCACCTGCAATCACACGGGATGCCGGAGGATGTGCTGCGCCGCCTGTTTTCTGATTCTCTCATGGAGGTAGTGAAAGCATGTATTATGTAAGCACGCGTGATTCCGCCCGCCGCGTAACGGCGAGCGAGGCGATCGTCGAGGGGCTCAGCCGCGACGGCGGCCTGTATCTGCCCGAGTCGATCCCGCAGCTGCTGGTCGATGACCTGATCGCCATGATCCCGCTGCCGTATCCGGAGCGGGCGGCACGGGTCATGAAGCTGTTTCTGGATGAGTTTTCCATGCAGGAGCTGCTCGGCTATGCAAAAAAGGCGTACGCCGCACCGCAGAAATTCGATACGCCGGCCTGCGCGCCCGTGGTCCGGCTGGACAGCGCCACATATATACAGGAGCTCTGGCACGGCCCCACCTGCGCGTTCAAGGATATGGCGCTGCAGATGCTGCCGTACCTGCTGACTGCCTCGATGCAGAAAACGGGCGAGCAGAAAACCGTTTGCATCCTTGTGGCCACCTCCGGCGACACGGGAAAGGCCGCGCTGGAGGGCTTCCGGGACGTGCCGGGGACAAAGATCCTGGTGTTCTATCCGGACGGCGGCGTATCCGACATCCAGAAGCTGCAGATGGTCACGCAGGAAGGCCGCAATGTCGGCGTCGCCGCCGTGCGCGGCAACTTTGACGACGCCCAGAGCGGCGTCAAGCGCATTTTCTCCGACGAGACGCTGCGCCGGACGCTGGCCGAGCGGGGCTTCGTCCTTTCGTCTGCAAACTCCATCAACTGGGGGCGCGTCCTGCCGCAGATCGCTTATTATGTCTCGGCGTACTGCGATCTGCTCGCTGCGGGCGCAGTCAAGGCAGGCAAGCCCGTCAACATCTGCGTGCCGACGGGAAACTTCGGCAACATCCTTGCGGCCTGGTACGCCAAGCACATGGGTGTGCCCGTCAAAACGCTCATCTGTGCGTCCAATGAAAACGACGTGCTCACCGAGTTCATCCGCACCGGCGTCTACAACAGCCGCCGCCCGTTCTATCAGACTGCCTCTCCGTCGATGGATATCCTGATCTCCTCGAATCTTGAGCGGCTGCTGCGGCTGCTGTCCGGTTCGGACGAGGCTGTGCGCGGTTATATGCGGCAGCTTGGAGAAACGGGAAGCTACCGTGTGGATGAAAAGCTGCACCGGGCCATTGCTGCGGAGTTTGCCGCAGGCTCCTGTACCGACCGTGAGGGCGCAGAGCAGATCAGCCGGCGCTTCAGCCGGGACGGCTACCTCCTTGACACGCACACGGCCATCGCCATGGCGGTCCTGGAGCAGTACCGGGCCGAAACGAACGACGCCGTGCCAACTGTGGTCGCCTCCACGGCGAGCCCCTTCAAATTCTGCGCAAGCGTTCTGCGCGCCATCGGGCAGACGGAGCCCGTGGCCGGGACGGCCGTCATCGACCAGCTCGCGCGCGTATGCGGCACGCCTGCGCCGCGTCCGTTGGCTGAGCTGGCCGGCAAGCCTGTCCGTTTTTGCCGCGTGGTGGAACGCAGCTGCCTTGCGGACGCGGTCACGGAGTTCCTGCGCTGAATGGCACTGTATGCGATCGGTGACCTGCACCTGAGTCTCGGCGCCGCCGACAAGCCGATGGACGTGTTCGGCGGCAGGTGGCAGGGATATATGGACAAGCTCCGCGAAAATCTCCGCGTGATCGGCCCGGAGGATACAACGGTCCTGCTGGGCGATCTCAGTTGGGCGCCGGGCCTGGACGATGCGCGGGAGGATTTCGCGTTCATCCACGCCATTCCCGGCCGGAAAATCCTTCTCAAAGGCAACCACGATTACTGGTGGTCCACGGCTTCAGCCTTCCGGCGCTTCTGTGCGCAGGAGGGCTTCGGGCAGATGGAGCTGCTGCACAACACATGCTTCAGCTATGGAGACATTGCGATCTGCGGGACGCGCGGATGGTTCTATGAGGAGCAGAAGCAGGGAACCCACGATGAAAAGATCTTCCTGCGCGAGCTCGGGCGGCTCGAAACGTCGCTGAAGCTGGCAGGGGAGCGGGAAAAATACTGTTTTCTCCACTATCCGCCCATCTACCGCGGCTATGTATGCACGCCGATCCTGGAGCTGCTGCACCGTTACGGCGTCACGCGCTGTTATTTCGGCCACCTCCACGCGGCAAGCATCCGTCTGGCGGTGGAGGGTGAGGTGGACGGGATCGTCTACCGGCTTTTATCGGCGGATCATGTCGATTTTGTGCCGCAGCGGCTGCTGTGAGCGCACATTTTTGAATTTTCTTTGAATTCTAAAATAATAGTGGAAATCTTGCACAAAGTCTGATAGAATATAACGGATTCAGTTGAATAAGGCGGGAAGCGGCGCCTGGCCGCCCCGTTTTCAGGAGGAAAAGTCAGAATGAACGTCAAACAGGTAGAAAAAGAGAATGGCAGCGCAAAGATCGTCGTCACGATCGACCGTGAGGAGTTCACCTCCGCACTCGACCGCGCCTACGCGAAGGTCCGCAAGGACATCATGATCCCCGGCTTCCGCAAGGGCAAGGCGCCGCGCAAGTTCGTCGAGCGCATGTACGGCGACAAGGTGTTCTATGAGGACGCTGTCAACGAGATCTTCCCCGAGATCTATGAGAAGGCCGTAACCGAGCAGCAGATCAAGGCTGTCGGCCAGCCCTCCGTTACCGATATGCAGACGCCGGACGAGGGCGGCGTGGAGCTGACGATCTCCACGGAGCTCTATCCCGAGGTCACGCTCGGCGCATACAAGGGCATCGAGGTGCCGAAGGATACCATCGAGATCAAGGATGAGGAAGTTGATGCGGAGCTCGGCCGCATGGCCGACCGCAACGCCCGCATCGAGACCGTGGAGCGCGAAGCGCAGTCCGGCGATACCGTCGTGCTGGATTTCGAGGGCTTTGTGGACGGCAAGCCTTTTGAGGGCGGCAAAGCTGAAAAGTACAACCTGACGCTCGGCTCCGGCTCGTTCATCCCCGGCTTCGAGGATCAGCTGGTCGGTCTGAAGGCCGGCGATGAGAAGGCTGTTTCGGTCACCTTCCCCGAGCAGTACACCAAGGAGCTGGCCGGCAAGGCCGCGACCTTCCAGTGCAGGATCCATGAGGTCAAGCAGACCATCAAGCCCGAGCTGGACGACGAGTTTGCCAAGGACGTGTCCGAATATGACACGCTCGACGCACTCAAGGACAGCATCCGCGCCGATCTGGAGAAAAAGCGCCAGGAGGCCGTTGACCGCGACTTTGAGAATGCCGCCGTTGAGATCGCCGGCAAGAACATGACCTGCCAGATCCCTGCCTGTATGATCGACGAGCAGGTCGACCGTCATCTGGAGCAGTTTGCCTATCAGCTGCAGATGCAGGGCATGAAGCTTGAGGACTACATCAAGATGATCGGCGGCGACGTCAAGGGCCTGCGTGATTCCATGCGCCCGATGGCGGAGACCACCGTCCGCTCCAACATCCTCCTCAGCGAGATCGTCGCGCAGGAGAACATCGACGTGACCGACGAGGAGCTCGATGAAGAGATCAAGAAGCTCGCAGAGCAGTACCAGATGGAGCCGGAGAAGGTCCGCGAGACCGTTGACCTGGCTGCCGTCCGTTCCGATCTGAAGGGACGCAAGGCTGTGAAGCTGATCGTGGACGCTGCGAAGCCTGTCGCGAAGGAAGAAAAGGCCGAGCCGGCGGAAACCGCTGAGGAGCCGAAGGAATAATTCTCCATGCGGGCGGTTAGAATCTAACAGCCATGGAAAGGAGACCAGCACATGAGTTTAGTACCGTATGTCGTGGAGCAGACAAGCCGCGGGGAGCGTTCGTATGACATCTTCTCGCGCCTGCTGAACGACCGTATCATCATCCTGTCCGAGGAGGTCAACAGCACCACCGCCAGCCTCATCGTGGCGCAGATGCTCTACCTTGAGGCGCAGGACCCCGACAAGGACATCCAGTTCTACATCAACAGCCCCGGCGGCAGCGTGACGGACGGCATGGCGATCTATGACACCATGCAGTATGTCAAGTGCGATGTGTCCACCATCTGTGTGGGCATGGCGGCCTCCATGGGCGCATTCCTGCTGTCCTCCGGCGCAAAGGGCAAGCGCCTGGCGCTGCCCAACGCCGAGATCATGATCCATCAGCCGCTCGGCGGCGCGCAGGGCCAGACCACGGACATGCAGATCCAGGTCGAACGCATGATCAAGATCAAGGACCGTCTCAACAAGATCCTGGCCGCCAACACCGGCAAGGAGATCGAGACCATCCGTGAAGCCACCGAGCGCGACAACTTCATGACCGCCGAGGAGGCACAGGCCTTCGGACTGGTGGACAAGGTCATCTATAAACGATAATCAAGTATCCTGAAAGGAGGAGTCGGCCTTGGCAAGAGACTCCATCCGCTGCTCCTTCTGCGGCAAGCGCCAGGAACAGGTCAACCGGATCATTGCCGGTCCCAACGCATACATCTGCAACGAGTGCATCGAGCTCTGCTCGTCCATTCTCCGCGATGAAATGCACAACGGACCTGTGACCCAGCAGCTTGAGCTGCCTGACACGCTTCCCGCGCCGCAGGAGATCAAAACGTATATGGACCGCTATATCATCGGCCAGGACGCGGCGAAGGTCGCACTGTCCGTGGCGGTCTACAACCACTATAAGCGTATCTATTTCCAGAAGGACTCCGACGTGGAGCTGCAGAAGAGCAACATCCTGCTCATCGGGCCCACCGGCTCGGGCAAGACGCTCTTTGCCCAGACGCTTGCCAAGATCCTGAACGTCCCCTTTGCCATTGCGGACGCCACCACATTGACCGAAGCCGGCTATGTGGGCGAGGATGTGGAAAATATCCTCCTGCGGCTGCTTCAGGCGGCGGATTTCGATGTGGAGCTTGCCGAACGCGGCATCATCTATATCGACGAGATGGACAAGATCGCCCGCAAGTCCGAAAACGTCTCCATCACGCGCGATGTTTCCGGCGAAGGCGTGCAGCAGGCGCTGCTGAAGATCCTGGAGGGAACGGTGGCCAATGTCCCGCCGCAGGGCGGACGCAAGCACCCCCAGCAGGAATTCATCCAGCTTGACACGACGAACATCCTCTTTATCTGCGGCGGCGCGTTCGACGGCCTGGACAAGATCATCGAACAGCGCACCGATACCTCCTCCGTCGGCTTCGGCTCCCAGCTGCAGAGCAAGTCTCTGCGTGATGTGGGCAAGCTCTTCGAGCAGGTACAGCCGCACGACCTTCTGAAATTCGGCATCATCCCCGAGCTTGTCGGCCGCCTGCCGGTCATCACTGCGCTTCAGAGCCTCACGAAGGAGGATCTTACCCGCATCCTGACCGAGCCGAAGAACGCCCTGTGCAAACAGTACCACAAGCTGCTTGCCTACGACCAGGTGGAGCTCAGCTTTGAAAAGGGCGCCCTCGACGCCATCGCAGAGAAGGCCATCGAGCGCAAGATCGGCGCGCGCGGCCTGCGCGCGATCATGGAGTCGATCATGACGAAGATCATGTACGAGATCCCGTCTGATCCGACCATCCAGAGCGTCTGCATCACGGAGCGCTCCGTGCGCAACGGAGAAGAACCCCTCATCACGCGAGATGCCGGAAAACCCCGTGCTCCCATCCGAAACGCGGGCGTCACACTGTAATAAGCAAGCAGGAAGGGAGCGTTCCGATCCCTTCCTGCGCATTTTCTGTCCTCCATGAAAGGAGTGAGCTTCATGAGTGAATTCAAACCCATGCCCTGCCTGCCGGTGCTTGCGCTGCGCGGACTTGTGGTGTTTCCCGGGTGCATGGCGCATTTCGACGTCGGGCGCAGCAAGTCCGCCCGCGCCGTCGAAGAGGCCATGCGCGCCGACCAGATGATCTTTCTTGTTGCGCAGCGCGACGTGCAGAAGGATGATCCCGGTAAGGAGGACCTGTTTTCTGTCGGCACCGTCGCCGCGGTGCGGCAGATCCTGCGCATGCCGGGCGAGAACCTGCGCATCCTGGTCGAGGGCAAATACCGCGCCCATCTGAGCGATATGATCCATGCCGAGCCGTATTTCTTCGCACGCGTGGCGGAGCTGGAAACGCCCGGCTATAACGCTTCGGCCGTCCGCACGCATGCGCTCGTTCGCCGCGCGCACACGCTCTTTGACCAGTTTATCGACCTGGCCGTGAAGGCCGGACAGGAGAATCTTGCCCAGGGTGCCGCAGGCGATGAGCCGGGCCATCTGGCGGACTTCATCTCCCAGAACGCTACCTTCAGCTATACCGACAAGCAGAAGGTCCTTGAGACGCTCCCGCCCGTGCAGCGCCTGGAGCTTACGGTCCAGCTGCTTACAAAGGAACTGGATATCCTCCAGCTTGAGGGCGAGATCACTGACCGCGTCCAGCAGAATGTCAACCAGAACCAGCGCGATTATTATCTGCGCGAGCAGATGAATGTCATCCGCGAGGAGCTGGGCGAGGCCGACGACGGCAGCGATGCCGACGATTACCGCAAGAAGATCCTTGCGCTCAAGCTCCCGCAGGAGACGGAGGAAAAGCTTCTGCGCGAGGTTTCGCGCTTTGCGCGCCAGCAGCCCGGCTCAGCGGAGGCGGCGGTGCTGCGCAACTATCTTGACACGATCCTGGACCTGCCGTGGAATACCACGACCAAGGAGCGGCTGGACATCAAGGCTGCTGAAAAGATCCTGGACGAGGATCACTACGGCCTGGCGCAGGTCAAAAAGCGTATCCTGGAGACGTTGGCCGTGCGCCAGCTTGCGCCGGAGCTGCCGGGGCAGATCCTCTGCTTCGTCGGCCCTCCGGGCGTGGGCAAGACGTCCATCGCCATCTCCATTGCGCGTGCGCTCAACCGCAGACTTGCCCGGCTTTCGCTGGGCGGCGTGCGCGACGAGGCGGAGATCCGCGGCCACCGCAAGACGTATATCGGCGCCATGCCAGGCCGCATCATGACGGCGCTCATCAGCGCCAAGAGCAAAAATGCGCTCCTCCTGCTCGATGAGATCGACAAGCTCGGCAGCGACTATAAGGGCGACCCGTCGTCCGCGCTGCTGGAGGTACTGGATTCTGCGCAGAATTCGTCGTTCCGCGACCACTATCTTGAGGTGCCGTTCGACCTTTCACAGTGTATGTTCATCACCACGGCCAACACCACCGCCACGATCCCGCGCGCGCTGCTGGACCGCATGGAGGTCATCGAGCTTGGCTCCTATACTGACGAGGAAAAGCTCCAGATCGCCAAGGCGCACCTCCTGCCCAAGCAGCTCAAAAAGCACGGCCTGAGCCGTTCGCAGGTGCGCATGTCGGATGACGCCATCCGCGAGACGATCTCCTGCTATACGCGTGAATCCGGTGTGCGAAATCTTGAGCGTGAGCTTGCCACGGTCTGCCGGCGCTGCGCAGTGCGCTTTGTATCCGAAAACCCGCCCAAGCGCGTCACCATCACGGGCGCAAATCTTGAAACTTATCTCGGTACCCGCAAGTATCTTCCGGATGTGCAGCAGGCGGCCGATCAGATCGGCTTGGTCACGGGCCTGGCCTGGACCGAGGTCGGAGGGACGACGCTGGAGGTCGAGGTCAATGTGGTTGAGGGCAGCGGTAAGCTTGAGCTGACCGGAAACCTGGGCGAAGTGATGAAGGAGTCTGCGTTCGCTGCGCTGAGCTATATCCGCGCGCGCGCGGCGGAGCTGGGTATTGCCCATGACTTCTATAAGACGAAGGATATCCATGTCCACTTCCCGGAGGGAGCGGTGCCGAAGGACGGTCCTTCCGCCGGCATCACCATCTGTACAGCAATTGTCTCCGCGCTGACGGGCCGTCCCGTGCGCCGGGACGTGGCCATGACGGGGGAGATCTCCATCCGCGGACGCGTGCTTGCCATCGGCGGTCTCAAGGAGAAGACGATGGCCGCCCTGCGCCACGGCATCAAGACCGTCATCATCCCCGCGGACAACGAAAAGGACCTTGAAGAGATTGACCAGACTGTCCGCCAGGCGCTGAGCTTCATCACGGTGCGCTGCGCAGACAGCGTCATTGCCGCCGCGCTTGCTCCGGCTGCGCAGCCGATCGCTGCCGCGGCCCCTGCACATCCCGATCTGCTGCCGCCGGCCAAGCCGCGGCGCAAGACCGGCATCCGCCAGTGAGGACGGCGTCATGAACCTTCAGAACGCATCCTTTGTCCGCTCGGTGACGTCCGTGGCGGACTGCCCGAAGGATAAACTCCCGCAGATCGCCTTTGCAGGCAAGTCCAATGTCGGCAAGTCGTCGGTCATCAACCGGCTGCTGCAGCGCAGGAATTTCGCCCGCGTCGGTCAGGCGCCGGGCAAGACGACCCATATCAACTTTTTCCTGATCGACCGCAGGCTCTATTTTGTCGATCTGCCCGGCTACGGCTACGCCAAGGTGCCGCAGGCGGAAAAGGAGCGCTGGGGACGTCTGATGGAAGCCTATTTTGCCGCACCGGATACCGTCAGTTTCGGTGTGATGATCGTCGATGCGCGCCATGCGCCGACGGAAAACGACAAGATCATGGCAAACTATTTTCTGCAGTCGGGAAAGCCGTTTGCTGTTGTGGCCAATAAGCTCGATAAACTCAAAAAGAGCGAGGTGGAGCCAAACCTGGCCTGCATCCGCGAAAGCCTCCGCCTGCCGGAGGAGGTTCCGCTTGTGCCGTTTTCCGCCGAACGCGGAGTCGGGCGCGAGGAGCTCCTTCAGCTGATCCTGCACAGCGCCGGAGCGTGACCGGAACCATCAAAAGACCGCCGCCTGCGGGCGGCGGTCTTTTGCAGGATCGGAGAGATGCGGATGACCATGCCGGAATTGCGTCAAACACGGCGCAGCGGGGTTGTAAAATGGAGCGCCGTGTGATAAACTATTCGGGACTGTTTGAAAGAACAAATCCTGTATCAAC
>CADCOJ010000251.1 GCA_902803075.1 Oscillospiraceae bacterium
AAGGTGTGCCAGTGGTCGCGCGCCGGACGCAGGTCTTCCCGGATCCGGTAATAGAAGTGGTTCAGGAAGCTGTAGCCCAGGCCCGCGCCATAGGTCAGCGGCGCGACATTGCCGTTCTCGTCAGCCCACTCGTCCATGGCAAAAGCGTGGAGATTGCGGCAGTTGATATTGAACTTGTTGATCATCTCCGCGACTGCCGAATAGGCCGCTGGCCACTGGTTCGGGCAGATCATGGAGAAGGGCTTATCCTCCAGATCGCTCTTTACGATGCGGTAGAACATATCCTGTACCATGCAGAGCGTCGGATCCAGGACCACGCGCACGGAATATCCGTTCTCGTTCGTGTATTCCATGTCCTCGCGTCTGATATTGCGCACGCGCTCCAGCTCCTCCAGCGGCAGCTCGCTGTGCGGCAGCCACGACGCCGGTCTGAATCTGAATTCGTCATAAAGTCCCATATTTATACTCCTTTTGTCTTCGGTTTGCCGTTGGTGAATACGGCGGTTACGCTTCTTTCTTCCGGGAAATCAGGTCAAATAAATAATTATAATATTATTTTTGCGCATTGAACCATTCCGAGGGGGTCAGAAGCCGTTCCGGTACATCCCGGAACAGGGTATGAATCTCATTGAGCTGCGCTTCGCTCAGCCGGGCTGTGCGGTCGAGCAGGTCCACATTCTGCCGCACCTGCTCCGCTGTCTCGCTGCCGAGCACCAAACTCGTTACGCCCGGCAGACTCAGTGCGAACGACAGGGCAAGCTCTGCAGGTGCCAGCGCGTACTTCCCGCACAGGCTGCGGAAGCTGACCAGCGTCTGCCGTGCGAATTCCATCCGCGGGTCGAGCTGCTCCGGTGTCTGGAATACCAGCCCCTGCAGATATACGCTCCGCACAAAGATCATCATGCCCGACGCGCGCAGCGCGTCAAGTCCGCCGTTGTCGATCTGCCGCCAGTCGAAGATATTCAGCGGGATCTGGGCAGCATCAAACCCGGACGCCGCGATCACGCGGTAGTCGTGATGAGCATAGGCCGAGATGCCACTGAAACGGATCTTCCCGGCCTGCTTCAGCTCATCAAACACGACACGCATGTTCTCACGGTCACAGTCGTACTCGTCAAAGTTATGCAGCATCAGGCAGGGAATACAGCTGAGTCCAAGCTGCTGCATGGAGTGCTCCAGCTGCGCATTTACGCTTCTGCGCAGTGCGTCCAGACCGCTGTGGTCGAGTGCTTTGAGCTTGGTGGTAATAAACGGCCGCTTTTCTTCCGGTATCGTCTGCAGCCACTGCCCGATGACCTGTTCAGAGTC
The DNA here is from genome assembly GCA_902803075.1 of Oscillospiraceae bacterium. Lineage (GTDB taxonomy): Bacteria > Bacillota > Clostridia > Oscillospirales > Oscillospiraceae > CAG-170. The sequence continues at coordinate 1,309 of CADCOJ010000251.1, forward strand.
GCCATAGGCCGCCGCCGTATCCAGCGCGCTGATCCCGTTCGTCAACGCAGTATCCAGAATCCCGAACGCCTGCGTCCGATCCGGCTTGCCGGACTGATTGTTGATCCCGTAGCTGACGCCGAGCTGTACCGTACCGAGTGAAAGCTCCGAGATGCTTACGCCCTTTGTCTCGTTGTATTTCATACGCCTTGCCTCAGCTTACCACGCAGTCCAGCCGCCATCGACCGTTACATTGGAGCCCGTCATAAAGCTCGACGCATCGGAAGCCAACAGCAAAATCGCGCCCGCGATCTCATAGCTCTGGCCGAAGCGACCAAGCATAGTCTTGTTAGCCAGCTGTGCGTTGAATGCAGCGTCGTCCTGATTTCTCGGGTTCGGGAACGGGCCCGGGGTGATGCTGTTGACACGGATGCCGTACTGCGCCAGAGCCCCAGCTGCATAGCGCGTGATCTGTGCGACGCCCGCCTTGCCGGCACCGTAGTTGGGCGGCTGCTTCTGCGGATTATCGCCATAGATCCGAAGGTCCGGGGATACAATGCCGTACATCGAGCAATAGTTGATGATCGAGCCGCCGGTCTTCTTCATGAACGGAACGACCTCACGCATACCGCGGAACACCACACCGAGAGAACCGTCCACGCCCTTGTTGAACACGTCGTCTTCCATGTACTCCAACTGGCTGCCCTTGCCGTAGCCTGCGCCGTAGCTTGCGCAGTTGATCAGCACGTCGATATGTCCGTAGGTATCATAGACTTTCTGGAAGCAGGCGCGGATCGATTCCGAAGCCGACACATCGCACTCCACGAACAGATCGCCAACCGGCTGCGGGGCGTTCGCCCAGCGTTCTTCCGCCGCGCGGATATCCGCCACGACCACCGTCGCGCCGAAGTCCTTGAGAATCTTCACGTTTTCCGTGCCGAGATAGCCTGTGCCGCCCGTCACGATGCAGACCTTCCCGGTCATGTCCATCAGCTTTTTGTAATCCATTTTGCTCTCCTCGATTCTTACACATATTCTTGCATATAATGGATGGTTTCCAGCTCCGCGCGGAACGCGGCGCGTTCTTCGTCGGTGAAACGCTTCTGCGGATAGACCTGATAGCCGCAGTCATAGCCGAGCATGGTCAGGATATCCTTGATGCCACAGACCACACCGAACTTCAGGAGGATCTCAATGAGCTTGTTGGCCTTATACTGCGCGGCACGGGCCGTGTCGAGATCGCCTGCGCGGAAGCTACAGTAAATCTGGCTGAAGAGCTTCGGCATGACGTTGTAAGTCGCTCCAATGCCGCCGTCTGCTCCCATGGCCAGTCCGCAGAGCAGGCACTCGTCCGGGCCGTTGATGACGTTGATGTTGCCGCTGCGCAGCTCCTTGATGCGGTGCATGGTGAAGTAATCATAACTTGTCCACTTGAGGCCGATCATGTTGGGGATGTCCATAAACCGGTCGACCATGTCCCAGGTGATACTGACACCGGACAGCGGGGACGCATACATTAGAACCGGCAGACCGGAAGCGTCCGACAGCGCCTTATAATAGTCCGCAATCTCCGCTTCTCCATAGTGAAAGAAGAACGGCGGGACGGAGGAAATGGCATCGAGGCCGATCCGGCCAGCATGGCGCGCAAGCTCAACGGCAGTCGTCAGGTCAATCGCGCCGACGTGCACAATGAGGCTGCCTCCGTTTTTGACTTCGTCCTTGGCAATCTCGGCAATTTCCATGCGTGTCTTTTTCTGCAGGACTGGGCCTTCCCCCGTTCCGCCGCAGAGATAAAAGCCATTCAAACCGGCCTTCATCTGATCGTTCATCAGCCGGCGCATGCTTCTTTCATAGACGTTTCCATCCTCATCCACGCAGGAAACCAGGGCCGACATCACGCCGGTAAACAGAATATTTGTTTTTGTCTCCATCTGGATTTTTACTCCTTTTGTCTTGTTTATGAGCCAATCATAGCAGTTTTTCTTCGCATTTTCCATCCGGCTGACGGACGAATTTCTGCACGCGATGTCCGGAATCCAAATCCTGCTGAAAGCATGAAAACCGGACGGTTTCTGTGGAAAAATGTCTGCTGCGGCAATGGAAAAGCATCCTCCGTTCTGCTATATATTGAGGTAATGATTTGTTACAAGGAGAGACTTTTTATGATTTTTGATACGTTCGACCATTATACGGTCTATCTGGGGCTGAACCCAGCGCTCGATGCTGCGCTGCAGACGCTTGCGCAGCAGCTTCAGCAGCCATTCGATCCGGAAACGGAACAGCTTGCAGGTGGCGGCTGGTTTTTTGGAACCCAGTATGGCACCAGAGCGCGTACGGAGCTGAAGGCTGAGGCACATCAGAAATACATCGACGTGATGGCAGCCGCAGACGGCGAGGAAACAATTTACTGGAAGCCCGTCAGCGAACTGCAGACCGTTTTTGCGCCGTATGATCCGGAAATCGAAGCGCTTCTGGCCGGTGTGGACAGCGATGCCATCCCGCTCCGCCTGCATCCGGGCCGTTTTGTAGTGTTCTTCCCGGAAGACGCACACGCACCGGGCGGCATGTCCGGCACGCAGAGCAGCACGATCAAAAAATATATTGCAAAGGTTCCGATCTGAATTTCCGGGTCTTCTGCCGGGCTGTCCGCAAGACGGACAGCCCGGTCTGTTTTTATGCCTGCGCAAACTGCAGCGCAAACAGATCCGCATCCTTCATTTCGAACTTCAGACGGATCATTTTTCCCTCAAACCGGGACAGGTTACTGTTGCCGCGCCAGCTGACGACACGGTTGAGTTCATTGCCATAAATCAGGTCACAGTCTTCAACCGCAAAATCGCTGGCCGGCCAGCCGGTGCCGTCGCCAATGATCCCAACGCGGATCCCACCGGCAGCAGACGTCGCATAGTTCAGTGTCAGCTGATTTCCCGTGAAACGGAAAAGCTTCGTAACAAACGAACCACCGGCATAGGGCGCATGGACGGAGGCAAAACCGTGTCGGCGGATCGCATAGCGGCGCAGGCATGCGTCGTCCCATTCATAGTGCTCATTGACAAAGATAGAGAATTCCTCTGCAGACGTTTCCAGCATGCCCCAGGCCGTAATGTAGTTGCGCTGCGTCCAGCAGCGCTCGTCCAGTTCCGGCCGCAGCCAACCTTCCAGGAAGGTCCGGTCAAAGCGGACGCCGTCGCGGCTGGTCATAAAGACACCGTCGGAAACGCCGGGGAACGGGCAGGACGCAACCTTGTGCCGGTCATACATAAACCGCATGGGCATGGAAATGTAAAGCTGTTCCGCACCGGGGCAAAGGAAGGTTGCGTTCGTGTAGAAGTGTTCCAGCGGAATATGGTGCTGGTAGCAGTTTGCACGCAGCGGCTGCCAGTGCAGAAAATCCTTGGAGCAGGTATTCTGGATTGCGCGGATCCCAACACCGAGATCGTCGAGCGTATCGGGCACACTGACTTCGCGGAATTCACCATCCTGTGGCTCGGATTCCCAATCGATCGGGCGGGCAAAATATCGCGAGTAGCACTGATATCCATCGATATTCGGGTCATAGAAGCAGAGATTCTGTGAGTCGAGCGCACCGTCACGGATGATGGGTTCTTCCTGCATTTTGCTCCAGTGAATTCCATCGGCAGACTGATAAGCGACAAGACCGGTAGAGATATGACCGGCAACCGCTTTATACCGTGCTTCAGGCGCGCAGGCAGGGTTTGTATCCAAAAACGGGGAGAAATTGTGGGACATGATGCCGCTGAGCAGGATATTGTTTTTTGTGCTGCCCTCAAATTCAACCAGACCAAGCTCCGGCTTTTCCCAGTGGATCCCGTCATCGCTGAGTGCCAGGCAGGTATATTGCGCCGTACTCAGATCGCCCTTTTCCTTGGCAGTCTTCTGCGCGCAGGCACGGTAATACAGGCGATACTTCTCTCCATCAAAAAACACGCTGTTATAGGCACTGCTGCCTGGTCCCTCCCAGGGCTGGTCAAACGCAATGGCAATTTCCTTTTTGACAGGTGCATGCAGCTTCAACTGCGTGCCGTACATCTGGTCGATCAGATAGTGATCGACAAACAGCTCGGGGCGGCCGCCGATATTAATACCGTCGGTGTCTGTCGGACGTTCGGACTGGATAGACTCCTGTTTGCTCATGGTGTTCCTCCTTATTTAGGGGTGCAGAAGCGGAAAGAATAGAGCTCCGCGTCCTGCAATTCAAATTTCAAACGGATCATCTGGCCGGTCAGACCGCCCAGCGTCCGCTGCCCACGAAATGATACCGGGATCCTGCAGTCGTTGCCATAGAGGACGTCGCAGTCTTCCGTGCTGTGCGCACAGACCGGCTGTCCATTCTGCAAAAGGATCCCGACACGCACGCTGCCCGCGGCGCTTGTCGCACAGTTCAGCGTCAGAGCGTCCGCCGTACACAGAAGCGGTTTTGTCAGGATCACAGCCCGCTTTGTGCCTGCACGCAGGCAGACAAGGCCGTCCCGGCGCACGGAAAACAAATACAGGCGCTTTTCCTCCCCCGCTGCCGCACGCACGGAAAACGTCCAGCCGTCTGCAAACGACTCTGCGAAGGCCTCTACGCCCTCCCAGGTCAGTCCCTTCTGCGGACGGAGCCATGCATCCTCCCAGATCTGGCTTTCGCCGCCTGCGTGAACCTGCAGACACAGGTCCGCAAGCTCCGGCTGCTCCGGATTGACACGGGAAAGAAAACGCACCTTCTGTGCTTCCGGCAGGCGCAACCAACCGGGCGTACTCCCCGCAGGCGCAGCTGCGGCAGGGCCAAGGCAACGCGGCGTACACAGCGCCGCCTCGGCGCCGCTTTCCCATGCGATCCATGACCCATCAGCTGCTGCATAACTGCAGCACAGCATCGGCTCCATCTGCTTAGTCCGGATAGAAGCAGGCTACGCAGTGCCCCTGCGCATCCTTCAGTTCGCTGAGTGCCGGATCTTCGCATTTGCAACGCTCCTGGCACTTCCAGCACCTAGGATGGAACCGGCATCCCCTCGGCGGATGGGCCGGCGACGGGACATCGCCTTCCAGAATAATCTGGTCCTTTTTCACATCCACATCCGGAATCGGCACAGCAGACAAAAGCGCCTGCGTATATGGATGCGACGGGCGGCGATAAAGCTCGCTCGCGCGGGCGTATTCGACGACGCGGCCAAGGTACATAACGGCAACCCAGTCGCTCATAAATTCCACCACGCTCAGATCATGCGCAATAAACACATATGTCAGGTTCTTTTCCTGCTGCAGATCTTTCATCAGGTTCAGGATCTGAGCCTGAATCGAAACATCCAGCGCTGAAACCGGTTCGTCGCATACAAGCGTTTCCGGATTCACGCACATGGCACGCGCAATGCAGATTCTCTGGCGCTGGCCGCCGGAGAATTCGTGGGGGAAGCGGTTCATATAGTCTGCAGGGAGCTGAACCGTCTCCAACAGCTGAGCGATCCGCTCGATCCGCTCGGTCCGCGTTTTTCCGATTCCATGGATCTGCATGGGCTCGTCAAATGCCTGCAGAATCGTCTGCGACGGATTCAGTGACGAATACGGATCCTGAAACACCATCTGAATACGGCGCTTCATGGCAAAGCGTTCTTTTTTATTCATGCTCAGAAGATCGCGCTTTTCATCGTTCAGCGTATAAAGGATCTTTCCGCCAGTCGCTTCGTGCAGACCAACGATGCATTTGCCAAGCGTCGTCTTGCCGCAGCCGCTCTCGCCGACCAGGCCGAGTGTTTCGCCGCGATTGAGCGTCAGCGACACGCCATCGACCGCCTTTACATGGCCGACGACCTGATGAAATGCACCCTTCACGATGGGATAATATTTCTGCACATCCTGCAATTCGAGGATCACATCAGCCATTGTCAGTCGCCTCCTTGTAATTCCAGCAGCGGACCTGATGGCCCGGCTCCACCTCGACCGCCCGCGGCACCTGCCGGCAGGCTTCAGTCGCGTATTCACATCGGCTGGCAAACTCGCAGCCCGCCGGGCGGTCCACCAGACTGGGTGTGCTGCCCTTGATGCTGTAAAGCCGGTCTTTTTTCATGCCAAGCACCGGGACCGCCTTTAAAAGGCCCTGCGTATATGGATGCGCCGGAGATTTCATGACCTGCCGGATGCTTCCGTATTCCACAATCCGGCCCATATACATAACAGCAATTTCATCCGCCATCTCCGCCACCAGCCCCATGTTGTGCGTGATCATCATGATGGATGTCCCATGCTCACGCTGCAGCTTCTTCATCAGCGCAATAATCTGCGCCTGGATCGTAACGTCAAGCGCCGTGGTCGGTTCATCTGCGATCAGAATCCGCGGATTGCAGGCCATGGCGATTGCAATCATGACGCGCTGCTTCATGCCGCCGGAAAACTGATGCGGATAATCGCCCAGCCGCTCCGCGGCGGACGGGATCTCCAGATCCTCCAGCAGCTTCCGGGCCCGGTCGAGCGCCTCCCGCTTCGTTACTTTCTCGTGTTCCCGAATATTTTCCGCAATCTGATCGCCGATGGGATAAACCGGGTTCAATGAGGACATCGGGTCCTGGAAAATCATAGAGATTTCCTTGCCGCGGATCTGCCGCATCTGATTGCCGGTCCGGCGCAGCTTCTGGATTTCGATCTTCTCACCGGTCGCCCGGGTATAGGTGATTGAGCCTTCTGTGATCCGGCCGTATTTCGGCAGCAGCTGCATGATCGAATGTGCCGTCACGCTCTTACCGCAGCCGCTCTCTCCAACAACGCCAAGCACGCGCCCGGCTTTCAGAGAAAAGCTGACGCCGCTTACAGCCTCCAGCGGGACATTGTCGACCAGAAAGCCGGTATGCAGATTTTCCACCTGCAGAATGATATCATCTTTCATATTTCCAGCCCTCCTGTCACTGATTGGGATCAAGCGCGTCACGCAGACCGTCGCCGATGATGTTGACACTCAGAACGAACAAGCTGATTGCGATGCCAGGCGCAAGCCAGAGCCACGGATAGGCCTGCACAACATCCAGCGCCTTGGCAGCGTTAAAAATATTGCCCCAAGTCGGTGTACTTGACGGAACGCCAAGCCCCAGAAAGCTCAGTGCACTTTCCTGCAGCACATAGCCAGCCGTTGAAAGCGTGATGTTCACGATGACCGGTCCCGCTGCATTCGGCAGAATGTGGCGGAACATGATCGAACGATTGGAGATGCCGAAGGCCTGGCAGGCCAGCACATAGGTCTCCTCGCGCAGACTGAGGATCTTCGCGCGGGTCATACGGTAGGTTCCCATCCAACCGGTACACCAGAAGACAATAAACAGGTTCCAGACACCCTGCCCCATAAACGCCACCAGAATCAGGACAAGGATCGTCTGTGGGAACGTGGTGAACAGCTCGGACAGACGCAGCAGGAACCGGTCCAGCAGGCCGCCGAAATAGCCGCCGAGGCAGCCCAGCGCCGCACCAATAATTGCACCGCCAAGTGCGCCAGTCAGGCCGATCAAAATGGAGATCCGGCCGCCATACAAAAGACGTGTGAAAACATCGCGGCCGACCTTGTCTGTGCCAAGCAGGTGGGTCTTGCTGGGTGCGAGCGTCCGTTCTGTCAGAGAGATTGCTTCTGGATCATAGCTGGTCAGAAGCGGCGCAAAGGCGGAGGCGAAAATCAGAATGCCAAGCACGATCAGCGCAATGACGGCCATTTTGTTTCGCTTGAATTTTTTCCATTGCCGCATGCCCTGCGTGTTTCTGGATTTCTTATTTTTCATGCCGATGCCCCCTTATCGTTCTATATCGACCCGCGGGTCAAGCAGCATTGTGAACAGGTCCGCAAGGAAGCTTGCGATCAGCGTAACGAACGCAATGATCATTGCGGTTATCATAACGACTGGATAATCCTTACCAGAAATCGCGTCCAGCAGCATACCACCCATACCAGGCCAGCCAAATACGGATTCGATCACAACGGAACCGCCGACAAGCCCCGGGATCCGGAAGCAAAGCAGCACCGTAACAGGAATCAGCGCATTGCGGAACGCGTGCTTGAGATAAACCTTACGTTCGGAGAGGCCCTTGCTCCGCGCTGTCTTGATGTAGTCCCTTGTCAGGACATCCAGCAAAGAGCCTCTTGTGTGGCGCATGAGTGCGCCTGTCAGCGCCAGCCCCATCACAACAGCCGGAAGGATCAGATGCGCAAGCCGGGTTCCGAAGCTGTTATCGCCATACACCAGGCGGCCGCCAGTCGGCAGCCAGCCAAGCTTCAGAGAAAAAATCGTAATACCAATAATGCCCATGAAGAATTCCGGGATCGAAATTGCCAATACACTCAGCGCTGTACAGCCGTAGTCCAGCAACGTGTTCTGCTTGATTGCAGCCAGAATGCCGAGGCAAATGCCAAAAACCGAGGAGATCAGGATACCGCAGAGTGCCAGCTCCATGGTTGCCGGCAGGCGTGTCCGCAGCATATTGACAATGGGTGCGCCGCTGACGAGGCTATAGCCGAGTTCCCCGCGCAGAATATTCCAGATCCATCGGAAATACTGCACATAAACCGGCGCGTCCAGACCCATTGCTTTTTCGTAGGCTTCGAGATCAAAGGTCGACGATGAAAGCAGTTCAGGGGGAATCTGGTAGGTCAGCGGATTGCCTGGCGTCAGCTGAAGCGCTCCAAAAATTACAATACTGATAAGAATCAGCATTGGAATCAATGACAGAAATTTCTTTAGAATATGCTTTAAGGAATCCTTGTTCACACTTGCAATCCTCCATCCATTCAGAAACGAGGAGGGTGGGCGAGTCAGCCCACCCTCCGAAAAGGTCTACTTTCTTCTGTTTGCAGTCCGGCACCGGATCACTTCAGATGCCACTGCTCCAGATGACGCTCGTAGTTGAAGACACCATACTGGAACTGCGTGGGAAGATCCAGACGGCTGCTGTTGACGACAACATAGGTTTTGAGGTTCCAGAGCGGGATATCCTCGCAGGCTTCGATCTCGTGCGCCTGCAGCTCCTTAACGACCTCAATGCGTTCTTCCACACCTGCCTCTGTATAACGGTTCAGCAGATCTGCCCAGCCTTCCTGGAGGCTGGTGCCATAGATGGCCTCGTGGATCGAACCAGCCTTCTGCCAGCCATAGATCTCGCCTGCACCGGTGGAGGACAGGCCGCGGTAGATCATGTCATAATCGCGGGTCGTGTAGATGAGGTCCAGAAGATCGCCCTTCAGGAAGTTCAGCTCAACCGTGAAACCGACCTGCTCGAGATAATACTTGAGCGTATCCATCAGGTCGATGGTCTGCTGATCGCTGTAGAAGTATGCGATGCGAATAGGCTGAGAGAAGTCATAGCCGGCCTCTTCCAGAAGCGCCTTGGCTGTGTCAGGATCATAAGAAAGCGTCTGTGCGTCGGCATTGTACTCAACGCGGGACGTCGGAACCAGGGTATTCATTAGCATTGCCTGCCCGTTGAAGAGCTGGTCGCAGATCGTCTGCTTGTCGATGGCCTGCGAGATTGCCTGACGGACACGGATATCCTGCAGCTTGTCATTGCCATTGAGGTTGAAAGACAGCACACGCAGATACATGGCGTCTTCGATTTCATAGCTGGTCAGCGCAGGGTTCGCGGACAAGACCTGCTCGACCGATGCATAATCGCTGAACTCGGAAAGATCGAGCTCACCAGCCTGCGTCTTAGTCACAAGCTGGCTGTCAGAGGTGACTGTAAGCTGAACGGTCTTGATGCCGGGCTGCTCGCCATAATAGCCGTCATAGGCCTCCAGGATCAGGTAGGAACCCGGCTGGAACTCCTTGAACTTGTACGGGCCGCTGCCGACGGGTGCCTGCCAGAACGAGCAGGTGTGCAAGGTCAGGGGATCTTCGCCTTCGAGCAGGTGCTTGGGATACGGAGCCCACTGTGCCATGGCCATCAGGAAGTCGCCGTTCGGAGAGCTGAGCTTGAAGGTCACGGTCTGGCCATCAGCAGTAATGCCGGAAACCGTATCAGCGGTGCCTTCGATGTATTCCTGCGCGCCTTCAATGCTCTGCAGAGAGCTGGAGATGATGGTCGTGATCTGCGCGGACTTCAGCGCCATCTCTGCGCTCCAGCGAACATCTTCAGCCGTAATGGGTTCGCCGTCATGCCAGGTTGCGTCGCTGCGGACTACAAACGTGTAGGTCAGCTGATCGTCGGAAACAGAATAGCTTTCAGCCAGATCGGGGATCGTCGGCTGATCGTCTGTGTCGACCTTCAGCAGACGGGAGAACATCCCTGTACGGTAGAATCCACCCGGATCGCCCCAGGCCGCTTTTACCTGGTCTTTACCGGACTGCTCATCCAGTGCAAGGTGCAGGATCCCATCTGTCGTAGCCGGAGTCTGTGCCGTAGTTTCTTCCGAGTCCGTTGTCGTTTCGGTCTCGGCTGCGGGGGTTTGCTCGGTCGTGGTAGCGGTCTGGTCCGTATTGCTCTGCGCGGGCGCTGCACAGCTGCACAGCATCATCAGAGCCAACACAAGGGCCAGCAGGCGGTAAACCAGATTCTTTTTCATTTTTCGTCCTCCTTCAAATTTTCTTGCCATCTGGTTTGACAGCGTCAATATGCAGAAGCGCGCTTACGCGTCGCGCTGATATTGCAGGTTCTCTCGCCGTTCTTTTTGTTCAATATAGCAAAAAGAGCCGCATTACACCACTTCATTTTTAGACAAGTTTCGGCGTGAAATGTCTAGAATTCAAAGTTTAGTGAAATATCGGGTTGATTTTATGTCCGGAATGCCTATAATAGAGGCAGTGGCTATCCATAACGAACCAGATTCACGCACCCACATTCTTCGTCTTGGTAGCATTTTTACAGAATTTCTTGCCGATTCCTGCGTGTATTTGTTCAGTATGCAGAAAGGAGCCCCGCAATGCAGCGAATCTACAGTCTGAATTTCTCGATTGGAGAACTTCCGTGCCGTCTGACGGCAATTTGTCCACATTTTGAAAAAACCTCTGCATATTTCCACCGGCATCCGGTTTTTGAGCTTCACTACGTCTCCAGCGGCATCTGTGCAGTCAAGACAAGTCTCGGCCTGAGCGAGGCGACAGTCGGCCAGGCCATTCTGATTGCCCCCGGCGTTTACCATTGTGTCAACCAGAACATGCCGAACGTCGATAAAATGAGTCTCAGCTTCGAAATTCTCCAGACGGATACCCCTCATCTCGACAGAGACAGCCGGCTGCTTCTTTCTGCCATGAACACCGCTCCGATCTCCGTCCTAGACATTACAAATTCAGCGGGAAGCGTCCCGCTTCTGGACGTACTGGAGCAGATCCGCACGCTGGCCGATCACTACGAAGATGAGCTTGTCCAACGTGAGCAAATGCGTGCGTTGGCCGCTCTTTTGTTTTTGGGCTTGTTCCAGAAGCTGACCGATCAGCGGCCCCAACCGACTCTGGAACCCACGGATTCCATCTCGCAGCGCGATTTCCTGATCGACGAGTTTTTCAATCTGCACTTTGGCCTCAACGACGGCAACGAACGACTGGCAAAGCTCCTCTGCATCAGTCCGCGCCAGCTGGACCGGATTCTGCGTAAATCCTACGGCATGAGTTACCGGGAAAAACTGACGGAGATCCGGATCGAGGTCTCCATGGACCTGCTTCTGACGACGGAAAAGAGCGTCGCGGAGATTTCTGAGATGGTCGGCTACAGCAGCCCGGCCAATTTCAGCACGTTTATCAAAAATGTCACCGGAAAAACGCCCAGCGCCATCCGTGCGGCGGGTAGAGGATATTACCGAGGCACTGTGGGGCAGCAAGGTGTCTCCGGCCACCATCAGTGAGCTGAACAAGAAAGC
>CADCOJ010000252.1 GCA_902803075.1 Oscillospiraceae bacterium
ACCCGCTCGATGAACCGTGGATTCGCCATACCGTCTGCGCGGTTGATGCCGTTTTCTGCCTTGACCTCCGTGATCCCGACACGGCGCATCTCTGTAGCGTTCGAGACAAAGCAGTCGGCAAACTGCAGCCGGGCCGCGCGGACTGGAGCGGAGCTTCCGAAAAGCCGCTTGATTCGCTCATCATCGTCGTCATACTTCGGCATGTGCTGAATGTCCCCGCTGACACTTCTGGCCAGAAGCGTCCGCAGCTTTCCCTTCAGGCTGCTGCCCGGAACGATCGGAAGGCCCGTCAGCGGATCGCGCACGACCTGGCTGTCCACCGCACCGATCGCAGAAAACGCGCTGGAGTCTCCGATATGCATACCCGTGCAGACGACCAGCTTGCATTGAATCAATACTTTACCGTACATTCCTCAGCCCTCTCTTCCACCGATCAGATAGCGATGGTACGCGACCAGCGCTTCCATATAATGAGCGAACGCAATCAGCTTTTCCCGATCTGTTCCGATCCCCTTGATGTATTCCAGCAGCTTTGCTTCCCTGACGAATGTTTTGACCTTCTGCTCCCGACCGGCCTCATATACAACGCGGATGCGCATCATCGTCAAAGCGTTGACGCTCTCCGGAAGAAGCTTTGTGTCGTTCCGCAGGTTCTCCGCATTGTAGATATCGGACACGAGGCTGAGCAGATTCCGGATCTTGCTTGTTGTGATGGCGTTTCTTCGGTCTTCAGCCAGCCGCTGCATCACTGCCTCTGCGGCATCCACATAGTCCTCCGGCAGCGGAAGCGCTTTGATCTCCGCCGGCGGCTGCTGGGCGCTGTTGCTGCGATGGAAATCCGGACGCTGATACTGATTATTGTTGTTGGCCATTACGCAGTTGCCTCCTTGCGGTTTTGATAGACATACAGATAAATTGCAGTTATGAGCTCGGTGCGGCTGCCCGCAGAAATCGACCAATCCAGGATCTGTTTTGAAAATGTCTCATAATGCGCGTGGGCCGCGCTGTTGTCAGGCGGCGCAAGCCTTGAAAGCAGGTAAGCCAGCCGCGCGAGCGGGAGCTTCTGCCGCGGATCGTCCTGAACCTCCCGGAGCAGCGCGAGAATCCGATAGAGAAACGCCGTTCCTCTTTCTGTCTTCCCGACGCCTCTTGCCGAAAAGAAGCGATCCAGCTCCGTAAGCTTCGAGCCCACGATCTCCTTTTCAAACGCATCCCATTTGTAGATGCAGCCGCTGCCCGGGGCGAAGAGGGACAGGGAATCCTTGCCCGGATTTCGCTTGGCTTCGCTTTCCAGGTCAGCTGTCTCCTCCGCCGCAAGACGGATCGGGTAGTGGTCATGGAACAGGCCGACGCCTCCGCTGATCGTCAGCGAACCGCAGGCAAATTCTGCCAGCGCGCTGCGGATCCTTCTGGCTGCCTCCAGCGCGTCGTTCCACGCGCCGACGAGGAAGACGTCGTCACCTCCGGAATACACGACTGTGACTGCCAGAGGGTTCCGGCCTCCGTATTCGCCGCTCAGAACACTGTTGAGGTAGAGCTTGAAAAACAGGGACATTTGCCGTGAGAAGGCCGCCGTGCGGGAGATCGTCACGAAATGCTGCCGCTGCGCCGCATCAGCGACGCCCTTTCGTTCAAAGCCGGACACAAACGCCTGTCCGAGGTCATCCACATCCATCCGGCACACGGCAATGCGGCGGATACCCCGACTCTGCTGCGCCAGCTCCTCCATGGAGTTGCTCGCCGCATAATCACCCACATACAGCCGTGTGCTGTACCGCAGGCCCGCACAGCTGATGTTTTTTGTGTAGATCCGGAGCACGGATGCACCCTCCTGCAGCGCCTTCCGGGCAGAAGCCTCGTCCGTAAACAGGAAGGACGCCTCTGCCTCAACAGCAGGAAGCGTGAAGTCCGCGCCATTGACCTGCCCTCTGAGGACGAGATAGACACGCGTGTTCTGGATTTTGGCGGAGAGCTTCTCAAACATACTGCACCAGGGGCACAAGGACGTGCCGTCCTCCGCCTGAATGAGCTGGCCGGCTCTTCCGCAGACGCGGCACTCCCGCCCGGAGCTGTCCTCGCTTTGCCGGTTCATCTGAATGATCTGCTGCGCCGAATACCGGTGCAGCTTTTTCCTTGCCACCGCGCGGGAAACGCGGCGGAACACGGCGGAATAGGGCGCCTCCTCGGCAGGGGTATTCGTCAGCTCATCCGCGCTGCACGCCGTGAAACCGTCCGCCAGATAGAGGCCGAGGCCGAAGGAATCGGCAAGCCAGCCGTTGAAGCGCAGGTTCCAGGCCTCGATCTGCCGCCGGACCGCTTCCGTATTGGGAAGCAGCAGATAGCAGTGCCCGCCGCCGGAATAGAGCAGGTTCGCCCGGCTGACGCCGCAGGCGGTCAAAAGCTCGTCGATGTAGTGATCCATAGCCAGCTCCAGGAAGAACGAGCGGCTGCGCATGGAGCGGAGCGCGCCTCTCGTGGAGACTGAGAGGATGAACCTCTGGATGCCGGAAAAGTCCGCGGAATAGAGCAAAAACGCCTTCTTCGCCCGGAATTCCCGCTCCCCGCGCCAGAGCTCCGCGGCATAGTCGCTCACCGCGGCATCCTCAAGATATTCCGCCATACATGCGCCCACTGCCGCGGTGACCTTGACATGGTCGAAGAGCGAGATATCCGGACTCTCCCCTGTGTTTGTGCTGGACGGCACCGTGCTCGTCAGCCCCTCCAGCACGGTGCGGATGGAGTTGACCCATTCCTCCTCCGGCGGAAGCGCTTTCAGC
>CADCOJ010000253.1 GCA_902803075.1 Oscillospiraceae bacterium
CCGACAGAGAGATCTCCTACGCCGGCAGGGAGGAGCTCGAATCGCAGATCTTGAGGGCGTATGGAGTCTCGAACATGACGGAGCGCGGCTCCGTGCGCATATGAGCTGGTTTGATACCATCTTCGCGGACGACAATCTGTCTGCGCGGGCGAAGACCGTTTACATGTATCTGCGCGCAAGGGCAGGGAAGGACGGGAACTGCTGGCCGGGGATCCGGACAGTGGCCAGAGACCTGAATCTCTCCGAGAGCACGGTCAAGCGCGCGATCCGCGAGCTGGAACAGCACGGGTATCTCCGGCGGGAGACCCGCTTCCGCCCGAACGGCGGCTGTACGTCCAATCTGTATGAGATCCAAAAATAGGCGCAGCTTTCCGCCAAGGGGAAGCTGCGCCCATTTCATGGCCCCTGCCCGGGGTCACCCATGACCCGGCAGGAACGACATACTTGAAATAATGCAGAGAAAAAGAGGTGTGATCAAAGAATCTAAACCAGCATGATTTTGTCTTCTGCAACTTCTATCTAATCTTGATACCGTGGTTTTCCCCATGGGATCCTACAAAGAAGTAACCGATGAAGTCATTCTGAGCAGCGATGCCATCGTGGTCGATCATATTGGTCAGGCGTTGCACCGCGGCGCTATGAAGGCGCTAAACGAGAAAGGTAAACTCAACGAGAAAAACATCACAGCTACCATAAGTGACTTAGTCAATGGCAACAAAACTATCAAGGATATTGCCAATAAGCGTGTGATCTGTTCCCAAATTGGTATGGGTGCACTAGATGTTGCACTGGCTTATGTAGCTTACGAACGCGCCAAAGAGCGCCATATCGGTGTGGAATTCGATTTCAGCGGTGAGAGTTATGCTGATGATATGCCTGAAAGACAGTTATAACCAAACTGACGAGAACAAAAGAAAAGTAGTAACTTCAGGACATATCTTAATAAGGCATAGAATCCATGTGTTTTGGAACAGGCATTGTGTTTGGACTGCTAATCTAGCATGACCATACACAGAACAATCAGACCGAACAGAACCTGACGTCGAGCAGCGCAGAGAAACCCCAAGCGGGACTCTGCGCTGTTTCTGTCCCGTTTGACAATCGCATGATCCCAGCCCGTTGCCGCGGGTCTCCGCATTTGAAGTTTCCAAACAAAACTTCAAATGACAGGAGGTCGCGTCATGGCAAGACGAAAAACAGACCCAAAGGACATTCGGAACCCAGAACACTATTTCAACCGTTATGTTGCACTCGAGGTTAAACGAAACGAGTCAGAGCAAGCAAAATTTGAAAGCAAAACGGTTTCTCTGGAGGAATTGCTCACCGGCGGGGAGGAAGGCCTAAGCAGGGAAGCGAGAACGCTTCTCACGGATGCAGGCAGAACAGACGGAATGGAAGATGGCCATATTCGGCGGTCGCTTCTGGCATGGATCGATTACATAGAGAATCCGGAACTGCACAAAGCAATCATAGAACTGGGAAACAAGGAAAAAGTGATTCTGACTCTGCGATTTCACCTCTGCTTCACGCAAAGGGAAATCGCAGAGCTTTTTCATCTCACGCAGCAGAGCATATCAAAGCAGGAAAGCAGGATCTTGAAGAAGATCAGAAACGCCATCGAGAAGGAGAACAAGCGAACCGGAACGGGAAAACCCTGATAATCGCGGGACGGAAAACATCTTTTCTCCATCCGATAGTTTCTCTGTTCATACAAGAAAAATATGGATATACTTGATTTATAAGAAACGCTGTGGTATAGTCAGAAAGGGTGATTCTGCATGAAATCATCGACAAAAACCTATCATCTCAAAACTATCATAGAGCTGAAATCCAACATGAGGATTGCCATCGACGACGCAGTACATACCGATGACGACGGGAATTATCTTGTGAACGTCGGATACCTGCGCGTCTCCACCGACCGGCAGGCAGATCTCGGCTTTGGGCTGGACATTCAGGAAGCGGATATTCTGCGCTATTGCAAATCGAACGGTTATGAAAATCTGCTCCTCTTTGTTGACGACGGCTATACCGGCACCAATATGGATCGCCCGGCGCTGCAGGGGATCATCGGGTATATTGACGCATTCAACAGGGGAAAGACCCGCGTCCGCATCCAGACGCTTGTCGTCGCGCGCATCGATCGTCTGGGCAGAACGCTCCTGGGAACGCTGCAATTCATCCAGGATTACATCGTCAGCGCCAAAGACAGCAAGAACAGCACGGCCAACCACAACAGGGAGGACATCAACTTTGTCTCCGTGGCGGAAAACTACTGCCGGATTGACAAGGACAATCCGCAGGGGAAATTCCTCCTGATGCTCTTTGCCACACTGGCGGAGTTCGACCGCGATCAGATCGTCGAGAAGCTCAAACGCGGGCGCACCGCCCGCGTCGCCTCCGGGAAATGGATGGGCGGCGGCAACACGCCCTTCGGCTACCGATATGACAAGGATTCCGGCAGCCTCGTCGTGGTGCCGGAGCAGGCGGAGATCATCCGGGAGATCTTCCGCCTGTACATCGAAGAAAAAATGCCGCCGCAGAGAATCGCGGAGCGCTTCGGCTTCAGCGGCGACCGCGCCATCACCCAGATCCTGAAACGCAAATCCCTGACCGGCTGCATCGTCTATCACGACGAGGAGTTCCCCGGTAACCATGAGCCGATCATCTCACTGGACACGTGGCAGGAGGCGCAGGAGGAGCTTGCGCGGCGCAGCGTCCACAGAACCAGCTCCAATTACCTTCTGTCCGGACTTGTTTACTGCGGCGA
>CADCOJ010000254.1 GCA_902803075.1 Oscillospiraceae bacterium
AGCATGCTTCCCGTCATCACCACATGCGCAGGCACCGAAAACCGGGAGCCATAAGCGGTTTTCAGCTCCTCGCAGATGGTGATCAGAAGGGCGCTTCTCGCCATCAACGTCTCCATTTTCCGGTTGAGAAGCCGCTGCTGAAGTATTCCGAGCAGGCTCCGCTCAGGTCGGACGAAGTAATACTCGTCGCACAGATATACCGCGATAGGGATACTGAGGTTTTCGCTGATATCCAAGGCAAGATCGTACAGGAATTTCGCGGGTCCCGGCGCCACCAGGATTCGATCCGGCGCTTCCCGCGCCAGCCAGGCGCGCAGCTCCTTACCATACCATCGGCTCAGACGCCAGATGGAATCCCGCGCCAGCCGGCGCAGGGGCGATTTGTTTTTCGGCATGCGGTACAGGGCTTCATCCCGGCTGTCCTCATAATAGGATTGGTCCGGCCGTATCAACTCCTGCGCCACTTCGCCGCCGGGTGCACGGAGAACCGGCAAAGATTTCAGCACATCCTTATCGGTCACGCGATAGTACGACGCGCAGAGCGCCTGATCCGGGAAAGATGGATAGATATAGAGCTGGCACAGCTCCTCCCTCCGAAAACACGAGAGCAGAGAGGACAGCGTTTTCCCCATGCCGTTGTAGCTGCACAGGGGGTTGTGGCTGATCACAAGAACCTTCATCGTATGCTCCTGGTGTAGACCGTATATTTTTGCTCCGCCTGCCAATCCAGATAGTCTTCGTAGGAATGGTCCGGATCCACCAGAACGCCATGGACTTTCATTTCTCTCTCTTCCGGCGGGGAAGGGGTCATGTAGTCGCCATACAGCGCTGTGAGCAGCTCTGTACAATGTGCAGATACGGGAAACAGGCCATCTTCAAAGGGCATGCGCTCCGTCTGTATGAACCAGGATCTCGGAAACACACTCTTGCGGAAGCTGCGGGACGCGCCGAAGAAAGTATGGACGCGGATACTGTGTGCCGAACCTCCGGCCACAACAAATCGGTGCAGGCGTTTTAAGGGAAGCGGGCGGCAAAGTTGCATGAACAGCTTTTTGAGCAAGCTGTTCGTCAAGTAGCCCCGGGCATACAGGCTCTTGGCGATGACCGCCTTGGCGCAGGCAAACTGCACCCACGCCTTCAAGGGACAGTCCGACAGATTGTCCGCGGGAAAAATATCCACATAGATCCCCTGATGCTGATGTCGGTCCTTCGGTATGGTCCGCTCCATGCAGGCAGTTCCGTTTTTTCGCAGCTTGGTGAAAAACATCGGCCAGTGTGCGGAATACTCAGCCTGCAGATAGTAGATTTTGTTCAGCTCTGCCGGGGCCACAGAAAGGAACCGCGCATAATCCTCCCGGAGCATTACGATATCCAGGTCGTCGTCCCAGGGGATAAAACCGCCGTGCCGCACCGCACCCAGGGCGCTGCCGGCAAAAAGCAGATAGGCAATTGTGTGTTTGGTGCAGATCCGGTCAATTTCCCGGAGCATCTCCAGCATCACTTGCCGGTGGGTCTGAATATCACAGGTTTTCATTACAGCTTTACCCGCGCCGTCTGTATTTTTTCAGCGCCCTGACAGCATATCGGGTAAATAACCAGGCGCTTTTGGTTGCCGGATAGCCCATGCATTTGCGATAGATTTCCCATCTTCCAAGGGCAGATTTTCGCTTATTGCCGGACCGGGAACGGCTCGATACGCGATAGCTGGCGAGCACCTCCGGACAGCCGCAGGCCCTGCAGCCTGTTCCGAGAAGCTCCAGCCAGAGCGCCAGATCCTCGTGGACATAATCGCTGCGGAATGGATGCTCCAACAGGCACCCCCGCCGGATCAAAGCCGTAGAGCAGCTGATCACGCTGCGCACGAGCATCTTCTCCCGGTCTGTCGTTTTCGGGACGATGAAGTCATCACAGCAGCGCTTCCCGGCCTCATCAATGATGGCGTAGGAACAGTAGATGAGCTCCGCGCCGGTTGCATCCGCCAGGGCCATCTGCCGCTCCAGCTTCTCCGGATTCCAAAGATCGTCGCTGTCCAGCAGGGCGATATAGCTCCCCTTTGCCGCGCGGATCGCGCGGTTGCGTGTCTCCGCCACACCGAGATTTCGCTCGTTTTGCAGAAAACGGATGCGAGCGTCGCCTTGTGCATACTGTGCTGCCACGGCCGCGCTCCCGTCGGTCGAGGCATCGTCCACCAGAATCAGTTCCCAATTATGGAATGTCTGGGCGATGACCGATGCAACGGTGTCTGCAAGGGTGGATTCCGCATTGTAAACCGGGATCACCACGCTGACTGCCGGAACGCTCGTACTCATTTCTTCCTCCCGGCGCCGAATATGACGGAAAATGTATGCAGGACACAGTGCAGATCCATGGCAATGGACCGCTCCTTGATGTACTTCAGATCGTAGACGATCTTTTCCTCGGGCATGAGTTCATATCCCCCGTTGATTTGGGCCAGGCCGGTGAGGCCGGGGCGGACGGTCATGCGCTGGCGGAAGCCGTCGATGTAGGTGTCGAACAGATCGTAGAACTCCGGGCGCTCCGGGCGGGGGCCTACAAAGCTCATCTGCCCGGCA
>CADCOJ010000255.1 GCA_902803075.1 Oscillospiraceae bacterium
CGCGGGCCTGGGCTACAGCTTCCTGAACCACTTCTATTACCGGATCCGGGAAGACCTGCGTCCGGCGCGCGACCACTGGCACACCTTTACGAACGAACTCCGGGCGAACGATGCATATTCCAACGTCATCGACGAAGTGACGGGCGGCGGCGCGGACGTGATCTACACAGCGACGGGATGGCCCGGCCACACGGCATTCATCGATCCGCGCAGCGAGGACTTCAAGGCTGCCTCCATGGAAGAATTCCTGCAGTTGGGCTCCCGCATCACGACGGAGGTCCCGCTGACGGTCTGCGAAAACTCGCTGTTCGGGCCCATGGGCGCGTCCGGCGACGTGTGGGCCGTGCCGCCGAAGTCCGCGACGATCGGTCCGCGCGACGTGATGCACGCGAAGGAAGTCGTGGAGCTGCACAATTTCGCCAATGCGGACGGCAGTTCGTGGCAGCGCATGGTCTCCCGGCTCGAGCTGTACGGCCCGATCAGCATGGAGTGCCCGGCATCCATCTACCGTCTCAAGAAGGGCGTGTGCTACGTGTCCGAAGCCATCGCCAAGCCCTTCGGCAGCTGGTATAACGGCATCGCGGACAAGGATATCTGAGAAAACGCTGCAGTGACGGAAGCAGCGGCGTTCTGAAATGCTATACTGCCGCCGGCAGGAAGGGCGGCTGTTATAGAGGATCCCGTATCCCGCAGGGAACCCTGCGGGATATCCCGCGTTACAAAGGAGAAATGACATGCAGGCAATTATCAACACAAAGCTGATCCTGGAAGACAGCTATGTCTGGGACGGTGCGGTCACGTTTGAAAACGGGCGCATCGTGCAGTGCGGAAAGCGCGCGGAGGTAAACATCCCGGCGGACGCGGAGCTGATCGACGCGCAGGGACTATATACCGCGCCGGGGCTGGTCGATATCCATAACCACGGCACGGTCCGGGAACACTTTTATGCCGCGCCGCGCGCATGCGCGGACTTTTTCCTCTCGCACGGCGAGACGACGGTCCTGCCGACCTTTTACTGCAATCTGACGCTGCAGCAGATGCTGCAGGGGCTGGAAAATGTGAAGACTGCCATTGCGCAGGGCGCGGGGAACCTCGGCGGCCTGTATATGGAAGGGCCGTATATGAGCGGCGAGGGCAGCAACCAGAACTCGATCCTCTGGCGCGGAGAGATCCGGCCGGAGGAATACCGGCCGCTGATCGACGCGATGCGCGGCTTTGCGCGCATCTGGGCGATCGACCCGGCCAGACCGGGGATCGAACGGTTCATGCAGGACGTGCGCCGGGCGGATCCGGACGCGATTTTCGCGCTGGGCCATTCGCACGCGACCGCCGCGCAGTGCCGCCGGGTGCGCGGCTGCGGCGTGAAGGTACAGACGCACCACGGCGATTCCGGCAAGGCGCCGGGCTTTGCGCAGGGGACCATCGGCGCAGGCTGTGACGAATATACGCTGTATGATCCGGATATGTACGCGGAGCTCATCTGCGACGAGACGGGGATCCATGTCGACCCGGACATGCTGAAGATGGTCGTGCGGACGAAGGGCGTGGAGAAGATCATCCTGATCACCGACTCCATGCCGGCCGACGGCAATTATAAGAATAACGAGGCCGACGGGATCGCCTGGGGCCCGGATCTCAATTACGACTACGAAGGGCATCTGGCCGGCAGCCATCTGACGCTGGACAGCGCGTGCCGGAATCTCATGGCGCACACCGGCTACGGCCTGTGCCATGCGATCCGCATGGCGAGCCTGAACCCGGCAAAGCTCCTGGGGCTGGACCGCGAGCTCGGCTCCATCGCCCCCGGAAAAAAAGCCAACCTGCTCCTCATCGACGATCTCGTCCACGTGAAAAAAGTCTTCCTCGCCGGACGCGAGGTCTCAGAACCGCGGCCGTAAGGCGCACGCTCCTATATGAAGCCAATGATCCGCGCCGAGGCACCCGCCCCGGCGCTTCCTGTGGCTGCCGCAAACGCCTCGAAAAACCGGCACCTCTGCGAGTCCCTCTGCGTATGCTGACGCAGAGGGGGGATCGATATGTGTGTGAAAACGGAGCAGCTGGGGCTGGTGCTGCTCGGGGCGGGGATCGGGCTGCTGGTGTCGTTTGCGCTGTGCGGGTGGTTTCTGCGGGTGTTGGTGGCCATCATTCTGATCGTGCTCGGACTTTTGCTGCTGAAATGAACATATCCTTGTCCGGTTCCGCGTATACGCCCGCGAGGTACATTTCGATGAGAGCTTCTTCCACGCTGCTCTCACGGCGGCGATACCGCTCAATGATGGCGGTTTCAAAAG
>CADCOJ010000256.1 GCA_902803075.1 Oscillospiraceae bacterium
GAGGAGTTCCCCGGGAACCATGAGCCGATCATCTCGCTGGACACGTGGCAGGAGGCACAGGAGGAGCTTGCGCGGCGCAGCGTTCACAGAACCAGCTCCAACTACCTTCTGTCCGGCCTTGTCTACTGCGGCGAATGCGGCGCAAAGATGCGCTACCAGCAGTGGGGCGGGAAGGGGACAAAGCTCGTCTGCTATACTTCGCAGGACTCCAGCAACCGCCGATTCGGAACAGCAGACTCCTGCGACAACGACCGGTATTGGAGCAGCGACGTGGAGCAGGCTGTCATCGACGAGCTGTTCCGGATGTCCTATCTCGGACGGGACGATCACACAAAGATGGAGAATGTTGTCGATCCCATCGGCGTTCTCCAGAAGGAGCTGGCATCCGAGCGGAAACGCCTGAGCCGCCTGTATGACTTTGAGGATGAAGATGAACCGGACGACGTCCTGCGGGAAAAGATCCTGACGGTCAAAAAGCGCATGATGCACATTGAGGCGCAGATCCGCGAAGAGGAGGATCGGGCGAGCATCGACAAGCGGCTGCGGAAAGCCAGATCGATCCTCCGGACGCTGCAGTCCGCATGGCCGCAGATGAGCGATCTGGAGAAGCAGACCACCTGCCAGGAACTGATCGACCGCGTAGTCATCTATCGCGGAGGCGCGGTGGACGTACACCGGAAGCTCCGCAATTACCGGCTTTTGCAGGACAAAAACTGAGGAAATAGCGCGAATACAGGAGAAAACAGAACATTTCTCCATCCGATAATCGTTCCAATGATCGCAGGTGAGCTTCGGCGGTATCTGCGCGATTACAGTCCCCTGCGCGTCAGCCGGTCGCTGCGCGATACAGCCTATCGCGTGCTGCAGTGCCGGCAGGCTATGACGGCCGAGAACGGGCAGGAGCCCACAATGGAGCAGATCGCGCAGACGCTGGGGATTCCTGTGGAGGAAGTAACGCAGGCGCTTGATGCCATCGCCGCACCGGTCTCACTGTACGATCCCGTCTGTTCTGACGGCGGCGACGCCCTGACAGTGATGGATCAGGTGCGCGACCGGAAAAACACTGACGAGCAGTGGATCGAGTCTATTTCCCTGCGCGAGGCCATCGCCGCACTTTCCGAGCGTGAACGGCGGATCCTCTCGCTGCGCTTCTATGACGGTCGCACACAGATGGAAGTTGCAGGCGTTGTAGGCATCTCGCAGGCGCAGGTATCGCGCCTGGAAAAAAATGCGATCCGGTCCATTCGCCGGGCAATTCTTCCGTCATGATCCGCACCTTCCCTGCATAGACTGGCAGCAGACAGCAGGAGGTGAGGCGCATGACCAACCGCTTTCAGGAGCTGCGCGACAAGGAAGTGATCTATGTTTGCGAGGGTGCCCGGCTCGGATATGTGAGCGATCTCGTCGTCGATATCTGTTCCGGGCGCGTCACGGCCATTGTCGTGCCGGGACCGTGCCGGTTTCTCGGCCTCTTTGGCAGGGAGGACGATTATGTGATCCCGTGGCTGTGCATCCGCAGGATTGGTGACGACCTCATTTTGGTCGACGGCCCTCTCCCGGAGTGGAAAACGCCGCGAAAGAAACGGACATTCTTCTGAGCGTTCCCGGAAGCCGGAAAAAGATACAAAAACAGGAGAAAAAATCGCAAATTCCACTTGCTTTTTCAGCTTCTTTCGGGTATAATGTTTCCGCACTTCGCGAAAAAGCGCAGTGACATCATCAAACCACACACACGGCGATTCCGTTTTCGCGTGCCCGAACGGGTGAGGGCGGTCAGCCGCGTGGAGGTCAGAACAAAAAGGAGAAACAAAAATGGCAGTCGTATCCATGAAACAGCTGCTCGAAGCCGGTGTCCACTTTGGTCACCAGACGCGCCGCTGGAACCCCAAAATGGCCCCGTACATCTACACCGAGCGTAACGGGATCTACATCATTGACCTGCAGAAGACGGTCAAGAAGCTTGAGGAAGCGTATAACTTTGTCCGCCAGCTTGCTGAGAACGGCCAGAACATCCTTTTCGTCGGCACCAAGAAGCAGGCGCAGGACGCCATCAAGGAAGAGGCTGAGCGCGTCGGCCAGTACTACGTCAACGCCCGCTGGCTCGGCGGCATGCTGACCAACTTCCGCACCATGCGTACCCGTATCGACCGTCTGGCCCAGCTCAAGAAGATGGAAGAGGACGGCACCTTTGCGATGCTCCCGAAGAAGGAAGTCATCAAGCATCAGGGCGAGATTGCCAGACTCGAGAAGTATCTCGGCGGCGTCAAGGAAATGAAGAAGCTTCCCGGCGCGCTGTTCATCGTTGACCCGCGCAAAGAGCGCAACGCCATTGCCGAAGCCCGCAAACTGCACATCCCCATCGTCGCCATCGTTGATACCAACTGCGACCCGGACGAGGTCGACTATGTCATCCCCGGCAATGATGACGCCATCCGTGCCATCCGTCTCATCGCCTCCACCATGGCCAACGCCGTGACAGAAGGCCGCCAGGGCGAGGAGAACACCGAGGCTCCCGCAGCCGAGGCTGCTGAGCAGGAAGCGCCGGCCGAAGAATAAGCCCGGCTTGAACCGAACAAACACAGTGCCCGCCGCATGACGGGCACTTTCCAAAGATACGATAGGAGGAAAACAATATGGCATTTACTGCTGCTGATGTCAAGAAACTGCGTGAAATGACCAACGTCGGCATGATGGACTGCAAGAAGGCCCTCTCCGAGACCGACGGCGATATGGACAAGGCTGTGGAGTGGCTCCGCGAAAAGGGCCTGGCCAAGGCTGCCAAGAAGGCTGGCCGTATCGCGGCCGAAGGCATGGCTTATGCCACTGTCTGCGAGAAGTGCGGCGTCGGCGCCATTGTCGAGGTCAACTGTGAGACCGACTTCTGCGCCAAGAGCGAACCGTTTGTTGCGTTTGTCAAGGACATCTGCTCCGTCGTTCTGAACGACGCGCCCGCATCCGTGGAAGCGATGAAGGAGTGCAAGTACCCCGGCACTGAGCTCAAGGTCTCTGAGGTCATGCCTGAGAAGGTCATGTCCATCGGCGAGAACCTGCAGATCCGCCGCTTTGCCCGCTTCGATCAGAACACCTCCGTCTCCTATGTCCATGCAGGCGGTAAGATCGGCGTTCTGGTCAACCTCAAGGTCGAGGGCGGCATCGATGCCACCCAGATCGGCAAGGACATCGCCATGCAGATCGCTGCTCTGAACCCCAGATTCTGGGACAAGAGCGATGTTACCGACGATGTCATCGAAGAGGAAAAGAAGATCCTCGTTGCGCAGATGGACAACGACCCGAAGATGGCTTCCAAGCCGCAGCAGGTCAAGGAAAAGATCGCAGCCGGCAAGCTCAACAAGTTCTATGAGGAAAACTGCTTGCTGCAGCAGGCGTTCGTTAAGGACGGCAGTGTCTCTGTGGAGCAGTACATGAACGCTGCAGCCAAGGAGCTCGGCGGCAAGGTCACGTTCGTTGACGCCATCCGCTACGAGAAGGGCGAGGGCATCGAGAAGAAGCAGGAGGACTTCGCTGCTGAAGTCGCCGCGCAGATCAATGCTGCCCAGCAGAAGTAAGCATATCTGATACAAAAACCGGGACGGGGATGACCCGTCCCGGTTTCTGTATATGCTTTTTATTTACATAAAAAATATTATGTTAATAAAAAACAGGATTACGAGTATCTTTTCCAAAAAATATACCTGCGCCGGACAGCGGAAAAGCTCCCGTCATGCGTCGGACTTGGCTGTGATTCATCAGAGCAGGGAAGCGAGCACAAACGCGTAGTGCGCAAAGACGCCGGCGCACAGGCCGCCGATGGTATGGCAGAGCACGGATTTTCCGGTTAGTTCCTCGCAGCCAAGGCTTGCCATCATGGACACATGTGTGCTGAGATATCCGCTCCAGCACATGCACATGGCGGTGAATACAGCCACATCATTTGCGTTGGCCTGCCCGGAGAGCAGCAGCCCCGGTACAAGGCCGATGGCGGCGCCTGCAGCGCCCAGCGCCGTGACCGGCACGCCGATGCAGGCAGACGTCGTAAACCCAAACAGCGGCTGAAGGATGAACGACAGCCGCTCCGCCGCATGGGGCAGCAGCTCGATGCCTTCATAGGCTGCGCCGGTGTAGCCTTCGGCGGAGGGACCGTTTGTGAGCATCATAACGAGTGTGCAGATCAGCAGCACGCCGGGAACGATAGATATGCCCATCCGAACGCCGCTTTCGCCGCCGTCCAGCATCGCGCCGATCACACGCGCAGCCACAGAACCGCTGCGCACCGGGCGCAGACTGTCGTCATAAGCGACCTCTTCGCCGCTGCCTGCCGGGGCCTGTGCCCCATAGAGCCGCCTGCTGAACAGGAGCATCAGCCGCGTTGAGACGACAGAGCCGACGACTGCCCCTGCAAAGCCTACGGCTACAGGCATTACATAAGACTCTCCCGTTCGGATGGACATGCTGAGCATGAATGTGCAGACGATCAGCCCCATGCCGAATGCCGTGCCGACGTTTGTGAGGGCAGGGAATTGGTACTTCCTGAAAAAGTGGCGGAAATAGCTGTCGTCCGCCAGCGAGAGAACCGCAGGATTGTCTGACAGAAAGGTTGTCACAACGGCGAGAGACGCCGCGCCGGGCAGCCCCCAAATGGGCTTCATCAGCGGGCGCAGCAGCCGGTCAACGAGCGTGACCAGCCCAAACTCAGAAAACAGCGCAGCGATGGCCCCCATGATGACACAGATGGCTGTCAGATATAATACCGTGTTGATCAGCAGATCAAACGCAGTGTTCATCATCGTGCTCAATGCGTTGGACAGCCCCATCTGCGTGGTGAACACAAGGAATATACCGACAAATACGATCAGGAATACAAAAACCTCTGCGCCGATGGCTTTTTTCCAGCGCTGCGGATGCCCGGCCGTCTGCTTCATATTGAATGCCCCTTCTGCGCGGCTGACTGCGCCGCTTTGTTGTGTTACCCAAAAAAAGACAGAAAAAAATCCGCTCTGCCGCTCCGGCAGAGGGATTCGCGCAGCCCCGGCGCCATGCGGCGCCTCCGAGCGGCAAGTTGATTATAGCACTGCTGTACACGGACTGCAATCGCAACGCTTGTGCCCGGACAAAATTCAGCGCCTTATACAAATCCGGGTCGGCGCATTTTACCATTCTGTCCGCACCCGCGGGTAGAATACGCAGACATCCTCGTTTCCGGGATGGACCGCAAAAGCCCGCATGCAATCACGTACAGTCGCCGCCAAAATCGACGCCGGAGCCGCAGATCGATTTAGCGATCAAACGAGCCGTGAACTTCTGCCTCGGTCCGCATCTGGAAAAACCCCGTGCAGCAGCCTGCCGACGCAGCGGACAAGGGCATACAGCGCGTACCCAACAGCGCATCCGGCGGTATTCAGAATCAGATCGTCCACATCCGTGGCACGGACGGCGAAGGGGAGTTGAAGCAGCTCAATAAAGAGGGAAATCAGCGCCCCGGTCCCGACTGTTCTTCGGAAGCTGTCCAGCCGACGGCATACGAGCGGCAGGACAACGCCGCTTGGCAGGAACAGCGCAGCGTTGCCGATCAGATTGATCAGCAGATCCCGTTTGGAATCATATTCAAGGATATGGAGGAACGGGATCCAGTTGATCCGGAAGGGGAGGATCTGCGCGGTGTCCAGCAGCAGGGGCTGGATCCTGCCGTCAAGACGAGAGAACGGAAAGAACGTAAAGCGCAGGACGACAAGGAAATTGAAGTACAGGATCAAAAGCACAGCCTCGCGGCGCCAGTCGACGCGCCGCCTGCGCACGCATACGGCAGCACGGATAAGCAGCCAGACGGCTGTATAGAGCAGCGCCGCGGCTGCGAAAGGGATCTGGATCATATCGTATCCTCCGTATGTTTGGATTGTACACAGAAGTAAAGCCGGGATGTGCGCGCCTCTGATCGGCACAGCCATCCCGGCTTCTGCATCTCCAGCCTGCTTATTCCGCGTCGTCCCAGTTGTGCCAGGGAGTGTGAGATTTGTTCCCTCACTGTGCCCCTTTATCAATCTGTTCACAGAATACCGGAGTACACAAGTCTCGAAAAAAAGCGAACATTCTCCAAAGTGGGTTTAAGTAGTTAACATGCTAATATGCAGAGATAGGGAACTTTTTTCATGTTTGTAAAAGGAATGCTCTTGCAGACAGAAATGTTATGAGAAAAGAACATACCCCACTTCTTAACATTTCCAATTTCTGTCTTGATATGGGGTGTTCTTTACACCTGCTTCATTGAGGCAGGATACAATCTTATCAAGTATTGGCTTCCAGAAGTTCTTAAACCACTCTGTCTTTCCGAACAATTTTACAAGCGTTGGACTGATCGTGTAATATGTATAGATGAACGCACGACCATACCAAGTTGCTGCAAGAGAATAATCACGATAGCGGCGCAAGGTCCAAACTTCAGGGCAATCATACGTCCCATAGACTGCTGTAGCAACATAACAGCCCGCTGCGTCTCCTTTTTTTGTATTTGCCGCCAGAATTCTCTTCGCTTCCTCATTGCTGGGGTCAATTTCAAGGATACGTTCTGCACATTTTTTTGCTCGTGCTGGCTCCTCCTTACATCTTTGCAAAAGCCGCTCAACATCATTATTTAGGTCAATTGTGGATTCTTTTGCTGGTTTATCATCAGATGTAAGTAAGAATCTTGTGCCGCAGTATTTACAGATATAATAATCGCCTTCTA
>CADCOJ010000257.1 GCA_902803075.1 Oscillospiraceae bacterium
AAAATCCACATCGTCTGCGGCGCCGTTGTCCACCATCATTTTTGCGCCGCTCACCTCGCACTCCTCGCTCGGCTGGAAGAGCAGCTTGACTCTGCACGCAAGCGCAGACTCATGCCGCTTGAGCACACGCGCGACAGTCAGCAGGATCGCCGTGTGCGCATCGTGGCCGCAGGCGTGCATCCGTCCGGGAATCTGGGACGCATAGGGCAGGCCGGTCTTTTCCTCCACCGGCAGTGCGTCCATGTCCGCACGGATACCGACGGTCAGCTTCGCGTCCGCAGGGCCGATATAGGCCGCCACGCTGCACCGGCCGTATGTGAGGATCGGCTCGATGCCGGCTTCCTTCAGACCATTGCATACGATCGAAACCGTGTTATCCAGATCGAAACCCAGCTCCGGATGACGGTGGATCGCGCGGCGCGTCTCAATCAGATAGGCAAGATCCTGCTGTGTCACAAGTTCTGCTGCGTTCATTTGTTTTTCTCCTTTGTTTTCATTCCGGCCGTTCCGGTCCTTCAACCGGCTCCGGCCAGGCATATTCCCCGGTAAAGACCTCTTCCGCCGGGTCCGGGATCCGTGCGGGGAAGCAGTTGATATCAATATAATCGTTGCCGCAGCTCTGCATCTTCGTGAATTTCATGGCAGCCCCTCCCGCATGTGTTCCTATGGTGACATCTTACGCCCCGGCCCGCCAAAAAGCAAGATGCTCCGCCGGCTGCCGGGCGAGAAAAGACGGATCGCCGGATCTGCGGTCCCGGCGCATATCCCGCAGAATCTGGACGGGCCGGCGCGGCATAGGATGATCCGGGAGGTGATGAGCCATGCTGACCGCAGGCGTCTGGCTCATGCTCAGCAGCATGCTGACCTCGCTTCGCATCACCGGCGGCGGCTCGTTCCCGAAGCCGCTGAGCGCGGAGGAGGAACGCGAATATCTTGCCCGCAGCGCGCAGGGTGATCTGCAGGCGCGCAACATCCTCATCGAGCGCAACCTGCGCCTTGTGGCGCACATCATGCGCAAGTATTACGCGCAGCCCGCCGAGCAGGAGGATCTGATCTCCATCGGCACGATCGGCCTGATCAAGGGTATCTCCACCTTCGATGCGTCCAAGGGCGCGCGTCTGGCCACCTACGCGGCCCGATGCGTGGAAAATGAGATCCTGATGCACTTCCGCAGCCAGAAAAAAACAAGCGCGAACGTCTCGCTTTCAGACTGCATCGAAACAGGAAAGGACGGGAGCGCGCTGTCGCTGATGGACGTTCTGTGCACAGACGACGATCTGTTTGACGATTTGAGCACGCAGGAGCTCTATGGGAAGCTCTACGAGACCATCGACCGGACGCTGACCGAGCGTGAGAAGCTGATCCTGACGCTCCGCTACGGGCTGGGCGACCGTCCGCAGAAAACGCAGCGCGAGATCGCCGACCTGTGCGGCATCTCGCGCAGCTATGTCTCACGCATTGAGAAAAAAGCGCTTGGGAAGCTCGGCGCCGCGCTCCGCGAGAACGGAAGCTGGGGCGGCTGAGCAGGCCCCGGGAAAGGAAAAGAGAAGCGCCGACTGCCCCGTCCCATAGGGCAGCTATGCGGCAGGTCGGCAAGCCGGTATGCCGTTCCTCCGGAAAAACCGTTTCTGCTTTCAAGTCTCGCTTGCCCTGACTCGCTTCATTTGACCTTGAATGCAGCCCGCAGATCCATCCTGCCGTGGATGCGGACTGCTTTTTTCACGGTGTTGTTCCCTTCTGCACCGTCTTCCGGCTGGCTGTATTCTGCTCATGGCGGATGAGCATCCAGGTGGCGTCGATGAGGTTTTTGAACTGCGGGTCGTCCATGGCTCTTATGACGAAGGACTGGCGGGGCGAGTTGATGTCCTCGCCGGAGACCTGGATCAGACCGTTTTCCTCGCACAGGCGCCGGATGCGCGCGAGCTGCGCGGGCGTGTTGCGCGTGGGCATGTACGTCACTGCGGGCACGCCGAGGCGTTTCAGGCAGGCGATCACGTCGTCCAGATAATCGTCTTCAAACTTCTGCGCCTTCTTGTCGCCCGTCACGGAGGATGTCACATCGCCGAGGTAGGCGTAGCACAGCAGCGCGTCCACGTCTTTGCAGAACCGGACGATTTCCCTGACATTCGGGCATTCCTCCGCCGCGTCAATGTAGATGCGCGGGACGAACGCGCTTTTCAGAATGCCCAGAAGATCATATTCGTAGAAGGGATACGCCGTGTCCAGCATCTGCGCCGTCTGCTTTTGGGAAAGCGTCAGGCCGATGGACGCGAGATACTCGATCATCGGCTGTCCCTTCCCGGCACGCTCCGTCATCCTCCGCGCCAGCGCGTACATGAGGTGCCGCTCCGTCACGGAGCCGCCCTCCCGCGCCATGCTCAGGGGCAGCACGT
>CADCOJ010000258.1 GCA_902803075.1 Oscillospiraceae bacterium
CGCCCGCGCCTGCGCAGCAGACGACGGACCTTCCGCTGCTGCAGGATGAACCGGCTTCCGCCGGATCGGAAGCGAAGACGGAAGCGCAGCCGCTTTCTGCGCCGGATGAAAACGGCGCGTATTATGACGTGGAGAACGTCGTGCGCTATCTTGCGGCATACGGCCGGCTGCCGGGAAATTTCATCACGAAAAATGCGGCGCGCGATCTGGGCTGGAACGGCGGCAGCGTGGAGTCCGTCCGACCCGGTGCAGCCATCGGCGGCGACCGCTTCGGCAACCGCGAGGGACTGCTTCCGCAGGCAAAGGGGCGGACCTATACCGAGTGTGACATCGACACCGAAGGCGCCTCCGGCCGCGGGGCAAAGCGGCTGGTTTTTTCCAACGATGGGTTATATTTTTATACAGACGACCACTATGAGAGCTTCACCGAGCTCACGCTCAATGAGAGGGGAGAGGTTGTATGGAACTGAAAACATATATTGTTGACGGACAGCGCATGACCTCCCGCGAGCAGGCGCACGCTTATCTGCAGGAGGTGCTTGCACTTCCGGCGTGGTACGGGAAAAACCTGGATGCACTCTATGACTGCCTGACGAGTCTCCCCGCCTGTGAGATCCGCCTGCGGAACGCCGACGCCGTCCGCCAAATGGGCGAATACGGTCAGAAGCTGCTCAATGTGTTCCGGGATGCCGCTGCAGCTGACCGCGCCATCCGCCTGACAGAGGAGCGTGCGCCGGAGCTGATCTGTACGCGCTGCGGCAGGCGCGTCCCCGCCTCCACACGCGCAGCCGCATGCACATGCGGCGGGCTGTGGGAGCTGTCGTATGACCTTCCTCCGTTCTCACTGGAGGATGTGGACCGCGGGCAGTGGAACATGTTTCGCTACCGACGCTTCATGGCGCTCGATGACGACACAAGCTGGCGGGCGGTCACCATGGGCGAGGGCATGACGCCCATCATCGCCTTTGACGATGATGTAATGCTCAAGATGGATTACTTTATGCCGACGCTGTCCTTCAAGGACCGCGGCGCCGCGGCTTTGATCGCGCACTGCCGCTCGATCGGTGTAGACCGTGTCGTGCAGGATTCGAGCGGCAACGCCGGCAACGCTGTCGCTGCATACTGCGCAAGAGCGGGCATTGGCTGTGAGATCTTTGTTCCCGAGGGCGCTTCGCCCAAAAAGATCGACATGATACGCGCCCACGGTGCCGTGTGCACAGTCGTGCCCGGTTCACGCGACCACTGCGCCGACGTCTGCCGACAGAAAGCGGAAAGCGGCGTCTACTATGCGAACCATGTCTATAACCCGTATTTCTATGAAGGCACCAAGACTTATATCTATGAGGTGTTCGAGCAGCTCGGCCGCATGCCGGACCATCTGCTCATCCCTGTCGGGAACGGAACACTGTTCCTCGGTGCGATGCGCGCGCTGGAGCACCTGCTGGACTCGGGTGCGATCCGCCGTATGCCGCAGGTGATCGCTGCACAGTCGGAGCGGTGCGCGCCGCTGATGCTGGCCGCCCGGCGCGGGGAAGCGGAGCCTGCCGTCATTACCCCGGAGCCCACCATGGCCGAAGGGATCGCAATCGGCCGGCCCATGCGCGGCGCGCAGATCCTTGCTCTGGCAAAAAAGTGGGATGTGCGCTTCATTTCCGTTCCGGAGGACGGCATCCTTGCGGCCAGGAGCGACCTGGCCCGCCGGGGGATCTACTGCGAGCATACCACCGCGGCCAACCTTGCGGCCTACCGCCGCTGCTGCGCCGTCTACGGCAAAGTGTCCGACTGCCTCATCACCATGTGCGGCGCCGGGCTGAAATCCGACCATTGACGCCGATTTCCCGTTGCACAGCTGAAGATCTTATGATACAGTTTAGATACTGAGAAAAACTCTGGTGTTCCAAAACACCGGTCAGAAGGAGAAAACTGCCATGAAAAAACGTCTGCCAGCGCTCCTGCTCGTTCTGGTGCTGGTCGTGCTCCTGCTTCCTGCAGGGCTGCGCGCTTCCGCTGAACAGGTAAATCCGGATTCCGACTACGACGGTATCGACGACGTGTATGACGTCGATCCGTCCGGCAACACATTTTCCGGCAGGATGAAAAGCGGCTTTGACAGCACAAAGGTCAGCTTTACCATGGACTACAGCTGCTTTTTCGGCGATCAGACCGTGTATTCTCCGTCCATTGCGTCTGTCTCCGTGCTTGGCAGCGCGCTTGCCTATCCGGATGCCGCCTTTACCTATGATACCGCCCAGACCTATGCAGGCGGAACTGCATCCAAGGTCGTGCAGACGGATCTGATGCGTGTGCTCGGCCTTCAGGACCCGGTGGATTACAGCCTGAGCAGCGACTATGCAGACGACGATCTCAGCGAGGTCCTGCTGGGACACCGCACGGTGCTCTTCAACGGCGAGACGCGCGTGATCCTTGCTGTGTGGGTCCGCGGCACCAACGGCACGATCCAGGAGTGGAGCAGCAACTTTAACATGGGCGACCTTGCGCGCTTTTTGAATGCGTATGACTCCGAGTCTGCGAAATCACCGCGCCAGAGCAATGCGGACTGGACGCGCAAGTCGAACCACCGCGGCTTTGACGTGACGGCGACGCGCATCCTGCGATATGTCAAAAGCTATGTCGATACATACGTCCGTCCTGAGCTTGAGCAGATGCCGGAGGCAAAGCTCGTCTACTGGATCACCGGCCATTCGCGCGGAGCGGCCGTCGGCAACATCCTTGCGTCGTATCTGATCGACGACGGCGAGACGGTCTTTGCCTACACGTTTGCCGCCCCCTTCACCACGGCCAATACGGAGGCCTCCGCGGAGCGGTACGACTCCATTTTTAATCTGGTCAACGGCGACGATTTTGTTCCCACCATGCCTATGCCGGAATGGGGCTTCACGCGCTATGGCCGCACGGCAGTCGTCAAGGCGTCGTCCTATTCCTCCGCCATGCAGGCGGCGACCGGTAAATCCTATAGCGGCCGGTATTTGACGGACAGCGACAAGACGACGCTCCTCGGGAAATTCATCTGCATCACGGGCGAAAATGCCAGCAGGACCAACCCGGGCCGGATCCTCGGCTGGCGTGAGGTGTATGTCTACCACTGCGGCCATACGCACGCGGGCGAGACGGTCGGCAACTACCAGTCCACCACCTTCCGGGAAAAGGGCGGCGGATTCCTCGGCATCGGCGGCCTTTCGGAGAGCGATTACAATGGCTATGCCGTCCGCCTGCGCAAATACAGCTACTGGAACGGCGGGATCTGCCAGACGCCGGCCTATTGCCTGCAGATCCTGACGGAGCTGATGGCTGAGCTTGCCCAGGGCAATACGGTCGGCGGAGGCCTGACGTATCTGACGAGCAACAAGCTTGCGGACAAGTTCGACTTCAACAAGCAGAGCCTGCTCGATTATAAGGACAAGCTGACGGATCCGCATTACATGGATACCTATTCCGTTATCCAGGCGCAGATCGGGAGCGAGAGCGACCCCGGCGCGCGTTTCGTGACGCTGGATCTTTACGCGCAGAACGGCCGTCCGGCGCATGAGCATACCTATACCTATGTGCCGTATCCCGGGCAGGAGCCGACCTGCACGGACGACGGCTTCGGCAGCAAGTATTGCCTGTGCAGCCAGCTTGACGGCGATTACTATGACGACTATCTCAAAAACGTCGTGATCCCTGCCACCGGCCATAACTGGCAGTTTGAAGGATTTGTCTGGAGCGGGGA
>CADCOJ010000259.1 GCA_902803075.1 Oscillospiraceae bacterium
TCACTGGGCGTTCCCGGCATCGTCCGCATCACGCCGCTCCATTGCCACCGGATCGATGAGATCGACAGATTCCTGAAGATCACCGCTGAGATCGCCGCCCTCTGATCCCGCGCAGGGCGCTTGTAACCACGTCCGATCAAAACAGTCCCGGGCGCCTTTGCCGCCCGGGACTGTTTTGTATGCACGGCATGGCTCCGGCCAGGCCAGCGCTTTGCCCCATGCCGCTTCCGTACTGTGGGCCATGCGCTTGAAAAAGCAAGTTCCGGCCTCTTTTCGCACGGGCGTTTCTATGATATAGTAAAAACAGTAAAAAAGAAGGCTTCCGGAGAAGCCTTCCTTTGCACACGCTGTGCGGCCGGGAGATCCCGGCGGGTTGAATTCAATTTTTATCTGAACTCGTAGTGTCATTTCGCAGAGGTCATCTGCTTCTTCAGTATAAGCATTTTTCAGGAGGATGTCAACATGGAAAGAGAAACGAAAAAGGAATACTTCCTGGGACTGGATATCGGAACGGACTCCGTCGGATACGCTGCGGCAAGTCCGGACTATGGCCTGATGAAATTCAAGGGCGAGCCTGTTTGGGGTGCAACTACCTTTGAAACAGCCTCGCTCGCACAGGATCGGCGGATGTTCCGTGTGCAGCGGCGGCGGCTGGATCGCCGCCAGCAGCGTGTCAGATTGCTGGAAGAACTGTTCGCGGCGGAGATCGCAAAAACCGACCCGCAGTTTTTCCTTCGCCGCCGGCAGAGCGCGC
Source organism: Oscillospiraceae bacterium (assembly GCA_902803075.1). Lineage (GTDB taxonomy): Bacteria > Bacillota > Clostridia > Oscillospirales > Oscillospiraceae > CAG-170. The sequence goes on from CADCOJ010000259.1 coordinate 755, forward strand.
TCTGCCGGGACGATAAGGAAGAACCGTTCTGCCTGTTCAGCGGGAGCGCATATACGGACAGAGAGTACGCGAAACAGTATCCCACGATCCACCACCTGATCTGTGAACTGATGGAAAGCGAAGCGCCGCACGATGTGCGGCTGGTGTTCCATGCCTGCGCATGGCTGGTCGCACACAGGGGACATTTCCTGTTCGATGTTGACACTTCGCAGGATCTTCTTGATTTTAACGCGGTTTATTCGGATCTCCTGCTTTATTTTACAGATGAAATGGAATGCAGCCTGCCATGGAGCAGCGGCGTCAGCGCCGACACGATCAGATCCATCCTTGAGATGAAAGCCGGGACAGCAAAAAAGGAAGAGCGCTTCCGCGCGGAAGTGTTTGCAGGGAAAAAGCCGCCCAAGGAGGCGGATGAGGGCTTCCCGTTCAGCCGCGCGGCGATCATGGGCCTGCTGTGCGGCAGGAAGATCAAGCCGGCCGAGCTGTTCTGCAGCGAGGCATACGCGGACATGGATCCCGTCCGGCTGGATATGGACGACGAGCAGTTTGCCGCGGCGCTTTCCGAGCTCGGAGACGACGCGGAGCTCCTGCGCATGCTCCGCAAGCTGAACGACTGCGCCATGCTGGAATCCATCAGCGGCGGGAAAGGGAAAATGCTTTCGTATGCCAAGGTCGAGGTCTATGAGCAGCATAAGCGGGATCTGCAGTACCTGAAAACCTTCGTCCGGAAATACTGCCCGGCGCAGTACAACGAGATCTTCCGCCGCGCGGAGCCGGGCAACTATGTCGCATACTCCGGAAACGTGAAATCCTGCCGGAAGGCAGAGCTTGTGAAACATGCGAACAAGGAGCAGTTCAGCGATTACCTCAAAAAGAAACTGAAAAACCTGGCCGTTGCGCCAAAAGATCAGGCAGCCTACGACGATATGCTTGCCAGGCTTGAGCTGCACAGCTTCCTCCCGAAGCAGCGCGACGGCGACAACCGTGTGATCCCGCAGCAGCTCTATCGCATGGAGCTGAAGGAGATCCTGACGCATGCTGCGGGATACCTGCCGTTTTTGGAGGAACGGGACGCGGACGGCCTGACCGTCTGTGAGAAGATCCTTTCCGTTTTCGACTTCAAGGTGCCGTACTTTGTCGGGCCTCTTGGAAGGATCGGGAAAAACGTCTGGTTCGTCCGGAAAGCGGAGGGCAGGATCTATCCGTGGAATTTTGCGGAGAAGGTCGATCTGGACGCCAGCGAGCAGGAATTCATCCGCCGCATGACCAACACCTGTACCTATCTTCCCGGGGAGGACGTTCTGCCCGAGGCTTCTTTGCTGTACAGCCGGTTTACAGTGCTCAATGAGATCAACAACCTGAAGATCAACGGGAGCCCGATCCCCGTGGAGGCCAAACAGCTCATCTATACAGAACTCTTCCGGAAGAAAAAGAAGGTCACGGTCAAGGCGATCCGGGATCTGCTGCGCAGCCGCGGCCTGCTTGGCGTGAAGGACGAGCTGTCCGGCGTGGACGAGACGATCAAGTCGTCGCTCAGATCGGAGCAGGCATTTGCCGCGCTGATGCGCGACGGGAAGCTCACGGAGGCGGATGCAGAACGGATCATCAACCGGGCGGCCTATTCCGAAGACAGCCTCCGCCTGCGGCGCTGGCTCGGGCAGGAGTATCCGCAGTTGACGGAGGAGGACCGGAAATATCTCGCGCGCCTGGATCTCAAGGGCTTTGGGCGTCTGTCCCGGAAGCTGCTGGAGGGGATCTTTGATGCGGATCCCGCCACAGGCGAAGCGCGTTCGATCATAGACGCCATGTGGCAGACGAACGAGAACCTCATGCAGCTGCTCTCCGACCGTTATGCCTATCGGGAGGCGATCAGGCAGTTCGCCGACGATTATTACAGTGATCCGGAGAACCGGAGATCCCTTTCTGAGCGGATGGGCGACATGTGGCTGTCCAACGCCGTCAAACGGCAGGTGTTCCGCGCGCTGGACGTTACGTCCGACGTGGTCAAAGCCATGGGCTGCCCGCCGGAAAAGATCTTTGTGGAGATGGCGCGCGGGGCGACCGCGGATCAGAAGGGGAAACGCACGAAGACACGGAAGCAGCAGCTCCTTGAGCTGTATCAGACGATCAAGACGGATGATGTGCGGGAGCTGCGCGCGCAGCTGGACGCGATGGGCGACATGGCGGACAACCGCCTGCAGAGCGACCGGCTCTTCCTCTATTATCTGCAGTTGGGCAAGTGCCTCTATACCGGAGCGCCCATCGACGTCTCACGTCTCACCGACGGCACCTATAACATCGAGCACATCTATCCCCAGTCCCAGGTCAAGGACGACAGCATCCTCAACAACGAGATCCTTGTTCTTTCCGAGATCAACGGCCTAAAGAGCGATTCCTATCCGGTGCCGGACTTTATCCGGCATAAAATGCGCACGACCTGGGATTATCTCAAAGACCACGGCCTCATGACCGAGGAAAAGCACCGCCGCCTGACCCGTGCGGCGCAGTTTACCGCCGAGGAACAGCTCGGCTTCATCAACCGGCAGCTGGTGGAGACGCGCCAGTCCACGAAAGCCGTCGCGGAGCTTTTGCACGAGCGTTATCCGGACACCGAGATCGTCTATGTGAAAGCGGGGCTCGTCTCCGACTTCCGGAAGGCGTTCGACCTTCTCAAATGCCGCGCCGTCAACGACCTGCATCACGCCAGGGACGCCTATCTCAACATCGTGGTGGGCAACGTCTACCATGAGCGGTTCTCCAGGCGCTGGTTCAAGCTGGATGACAAATACAACGTGCAGGTGAAAAAGATCTTCTCGGGCAAGGTCGTCTGCGGGGATGAGACGGTCTGGAACGGGCAGAACGATCTTGCGCGCGTCAAGCAGATCGCATGCAAAAACGCCGTGCACCTGACCAGATATGCGTTTTGCCGCAGGGGAGGCTTCTTTGACCAGCAGCCCGTCAAGGCCGCTCCGGGCCTTGTGCCGCTGAAAGACGGTATGCCGACAGAAGTTTACGGCGGCTACAACAAGCCTACGGCCTCCTTCTTCCTGCTGGCAAAATACAGCACGGGGAAGAAGACCGAGGTCTCGCTGGTGCCGGTCGAGCTCCTGGATGCCGGGCGCGCCTGCGCGTCGGAGGAAGCCGCGGCGCAGTATGCCGGGCAGATGCTGGCGCGCATCTCCGGCAAGCCGGTCTCCGACGTGACGCTGCCGCTGCATCTGCGCCGCATCAAGGTGAACACCGTGTTCTGCCTGGACGGACTGCGAATGGTCCTGAGCGGAAAAGCAAATGGTGGAAAAGTAATTACACTTTCTTCAATTATTCCGCTGCTCCTTTCCAAGCAGGAGGAGGATTATATCAAGAGCCTGGATTCCTTCCATACAAAGATGGAAGAAAATGCATCCATTCTGCCGGATCAGGCGCACGACGGGATCGGCGCGGAGAAGAACCTTGCGCTCTACCGCAGGCTGACGGAAAAGCTCGGGAGCCGGCCGTTCAGCAAGCTGCCCGCAAACCAAAGCAAAACTCTGAAGGATGGGGAAAAGAAGTTTGCGGCGCTGGATGCCGCGGCGCAGGTCCGGACGCTTCTGAACATCGTCGGCATGTTCAGCTCGGCTTCCACCGGCAGCGATCTCACATCGGTCGGGGGCAGCAAAAATGCGGGCGTCAAGACGCTCAGCTACTGCCTGTCCAACTGGAAAAAAACCTACACCGACGTCCGGATCATAGACCAGTCGGCCTCCGGCCTGTTTGAGCGCCGGAGCGGGAACCTGCTGGAGCTGCTGTGAGCTGGCGGACGGTGGTGGTGTCCACGCGCTGCAAGCTGGACACAAAGATGGGCTATCTGGTCATCCGCGGGGAGCAGACGCGCAGGATTATGACGATCCGCTGGAAAAGCTCCTGGACTATATGGAGCTGGTGCGCGAATTCGACCGGGAGAAGCTGGTTGTTTTCGTGAACCTGCGCAGCTTCTTCCCGGATGACAGGGTGGCGCTGTTTCTGGAGTCGGCGCTTGGCCACGGCTTCCAGCTCCTCTTGATTGACGGGCGGGAATATGATAAACTGGAGCTGGAAAGGAGAGTGACCGTCGACAGGGATCTTTGTGAATTCTGAGCCTGGAAATGGCCTTTGCACGACCCCGGACCGTCAGATCCGGCAGCCCGTAGTGCTGCGTGCCGCCGATGGGCGGCACAGGATTTGAGGTCTGAGAGTAGTGTAATTTCGTAGAGGTCATTTACTGTTTGTAGCCCTATGATACAAGATTGCGTGTCTGAGAGTAGTGTAATTTCGTAGAGGTCATTTACTGTGCAGAACCCTTCGAGGGTGTGTCAACCGTCTGAGAGTAGTGTAATTTCGTAGAGGTCATTTACTTGAGGCGGGTAATCGACGGTGAAAAGGAAGTCTGAGAGTAGTGTAATTTCGTAGAGGTCATTTACGAATCATATCACCATACACAAAACCGAAATGTCTGAGAGTAGTGTAATTTCGTAGAGGTCATTTACATTTTGGCGGCGCATCAATGAGTCTATGATGTCTGAGAGTAGTGTAATTTCGTAGAGGTCATTTACTGGTGTCCCCTCAGTAATTGCGTATTGCAGGTCTGAGAGTAGTGTAATTTCGTAGAGGTCATTTACATACAGCCAGAAGACCAACGAAGCCAAGCAGTCTGAGATTAGTGTAATTTCGTAGA
>CADCOJ010000260.1 GCA_902803075.1 Oscillospiraceae bacterium
CGACCGGATCCTGAAGGACGGGCGGAACTACTTCCAGGTGCGGGAGCTCTGCGCGATCCTGGCGAAGGAGGGCGTGGAGATCCGCGTGGGGAACAGGGGCAGCGTCGCGGTGCTGGAGAGCCGGTAGGGCGCTATGCCGCGGGCCGGTCGGCGCTGAGGCGGACGCCCGTGTGCGGGATGGGCTTCCAGACGGACGGCCTGCGGAACAGCGAGATGCTCTGCAGCGGCAGGAACGAGGCCATGAACAGCGGATACAGCAGCAGCCCCGGCACCACCGCCGCCCGCCAGCGGCGCTGCAGCGTCAGCGCCGCAGCCGCCCCGGCCACGCTGCCCAGATACCAGCTCAGCAGCAGCCCCGGCAGGGCGGCCGCAAAGACGTCCGGCGCGGGCAGGATGCGCCCCAGCAGCGCCAGCGGCAGCACCGCCTGCACGAAGCCGAAGCAGAGCTGCATCAGCGCGTCCAGGCACATGAGGCGCCGGCCCGGGCATGCCAGCCCCCGCAGCAGCGCCGGGAGCTTGCGCCGCGTGACGGTCATGATGCCGCCCATCCAGCGCATGCGCTGCGTCATGGACAGGCGGAAGGAGAGCGGCTCCTCGTCATAGGTGACGGCCTGCTCGCAGTAGGCGATGCGCTCGCCCGCGGCGCAGCAGAGCGCGTAAAACTCCGCGTCCTCCGTGAGCGTTTCGGTGCGGAAGCCGCCCAGCGCCTCCAGCGCGTCGCGCCGCACGGCAAAGCCCGTGCCGATCAGCCGCGCGGACAGGCCCAGCGCCTCGCGCGCCCGGTTGACGAAGTGGTTGGCAAAGCAGAAATAGATCTCATAGCACGCGCACACGGCGCCCTGCGCCGCGTTTTTGGCCAGGATCCGGCTCTTGGCCACGCGCGCGCCGGACTGGAGCGTCCGGTTCATGGCGGCAAGGAAATCCGGCGCGGCCTCGTTGTCGGCGTCAAAGACGCAGAACGCGTCCCACGTCCCCTCCGCCGAGAGCGTGGCCATGGCCTCGCGCAGCGCGGCCCCCTTGCTGCGCACGGCGCTGCTGACCGTCAGGACGGACGCCCCCGCCCGGCGGGCGGCGCCCTCGGTGTCGTCGGTGCAGTTGTTGGGGATGACGAAGATCCCGAACCGGTCGGAGGGATAGCGCTGCGCCTTCAGGCTCTCCACGATCCCCGCGATGCACCCGGCCTCGTTGCGCGCCGGGATCAGCACCGCGAACGACAGGCAGCCCTCCGGCTCCGGCAGGCGCCGGCGCGGCAGCAGCGCAAAGAGCGCCACCACGGCAAAATAAACGGAAAACACCTTCAGAATGAGAAAAAATACGTCTGCGGCCGCGCGGATCATGCGATATCCCTCCTTTTGTTCTGTCTGCATTATAGCAGGATAATCCGTAAGAAAAAAGCAGCGAAGCGATTAAGTTTTTATGAACGCCGCCTGCGGCCTCTGTGCGGGCGGATCGGGCGTTCACGCTTGACAGGGCGGCGGCGATTCTGTATGATAGTGGATAATCATACACGCCATACGCCTTTCAGGGGAGGACATCGTTATGAGCGAACACCGGATCGAAACCACCTGCGTCCAGGGCGGCTATACGCCCGCCGGCGGCGAACCGCGCCAGATCCCGATCATCCAGTCCACGACCTTCAAATATGCCACCGGCGAGGACATGGGCAGGCTCTTTGATCTGGAGGCGCCGGGCTACTTCTATTCGCGCCTGCAGAACCCCACCAACGACATGGTCGCGGCCAAGATCTGCGCGCTGGAGGGCGGCTCCGCCGCCATGCTGACCGGCTCCGGCCAGGCGGCCAATTTCTTCGCCATGTTCAATCTTGCCGGCTGCGGCGACCATATCGTCGCCTCCTCCAGCATCTACGGCGGGACGTTCAACCTCCTCAGCGTCACCATGGCGCGCATGGGCGTGGAGGTCACCTTCGTGCCGCCCACCTGCACCGACGCGGAGCTGGACGCCGCCTTCCGCAGCAACACGAAGCTCCTGTTCGGGGAGACCATCGCCAATCCCGCGCTGACCGTCCTGGATATCGAGCAGTTCGCGCGCGCGGCGCATGCGCACGGCGTGCCCCTGGTGGTGGACAACACCTTCGCCACGCCCGTCAACTGCCGCCCCATGGAATGGGGCGCGGACATCGTGACGCACTCCACCACCAAGTATATGGACGGCCACGGCGCCGCCGTGGGCGGTGCGATCGTGGACGGCGGCCGGTTCGACTGGATGGCCCACGCGGACAAATTCCC
>CADCOJ010000261.1 GCA_902803075.1 Oscillospiraceae bacterium
GACGGCGTGGAGCGCAAGTATATCGAAGAAGTCGGCGCCATGAACATCATGTTCAAGATCAACGGCGTCATCTGCACCCCGATGCTCAACGGCTCCATTCTCCCGGGCATCACCCGCAAGAGCATCCTCGAGCTGCTGCGCTCGCAGGGCGTGCAGGTGGAGGAGCGCCGTATCAGCCTGGAAGAGCTGGCTGAGGCGGCAAAGACCGGCGCGCTGGAGGAGGCCTGGGGCTGCGGTACCGCGGCCGTCGTCTCCCCCGTCGGCATGCTGGCTTATCAGGACAAGGAATACGTCATCGGCGGCGGCAAGATCGGCCCGACGACGCAAAAGCTCTACGACACGCTGACCGGCATCCAGTGGGGCGTTCTGGACGATCCCTTCGGCTGGATCGTGCCTGTTGACTGATATGGCAGGGCAGATTGTAACGATGGACGGCAATGAGGCCGCCGCCCATATCGCCTATCAATTCACCGAGGTCGCGACGATCTACCCGATCACGCCCTCGTCTCCCATGGCGGAGCATACGGACGTCTGGAGCGCCAACGGCCGGAAGAATATCTTCGGCCAGACCGTGACGCTCATGGAGATGCAGAGCGAGGCCGGCGCTATCGGCGCCGTGCACGGCGCGCTGCAGACCGGTGCGCTTGCGACGACCTTCACCTCCAGCCAGGGCCTGATGCTGATGATCCCGGTGCTGCACCGCATCGCGGGCGAGCGCCTGCCCGGTGTGCTGCACGTCGCGTCGCGCACGGTCGGCACCCATGCGCTGAGCATTTTCGGTGATCAGAGCGACGTCATGAGCTGCCGCAACACGGGCTTTGCCATGCTCTCCACCGCAAATGTCCAGGAGATTCTGGATCTCGCTGCCGTGGCGCATCTGGCGGCTGTGAAGAGCGGTGTGCCCTTCATGCACTTCTTCGACGGTTTCCGCACCTCGCATGAAATCAGCACGGCGGAGGCACCCGATCCGGATGCGCTCGCCGCCCTGCTGGACCGCGAGGCGCTGGAGCGCTTCCGCGCGCATGCGCTGAATCCGGAGCATCCGATGCTTCGCGCCACGGTGCAGAACGGCGACGTCTACTTTCAGGTGCGTGAGGCGGCCAACCGCTTCTATGAAGCGCTGCCGGACATCGTGGAGGGATATTTCCGCAGGATCACAGAGATCACCGGGCGGGAGTATCACCTGTTTAACTATTACGGCGCGCCTGACGCCACAGACGTCGTGATCGCCATGGGCAGCGTCTCCGGCGCGGCGCGCGAGGCGGTGGACTATCTCAACGCGCACGGCCGTAAATGCGGCTTCGTGCAGGTACACCTCTATCGCCCCTTCTCCGCTGACTATCTCTTCAAAGCGCTTCCCGCCACCGTCCAGCGCATCGCGGTTCTGGACCGCTGCAAGGAGATGGGCAGCGCGGGTGAGCCGCTCTATAAGGACGTCTGCACCGCCTGCGCCGCCACCGGCTGGATGATCCGCATCCTCGGCGGGCGCTACGGTCTGAGTTCGAAGGACACCGACGCCGCGCAGCTTGTCGCCGTCTTCGACAACCTTGCGTCCGACGAGCCGGTCAGCAGCTTCACCATCGGCATTGACGACGACGTGACCCACCGCTCCCTCCCCGTACGCAGGCACGAGGGTCTGGGCGATCCGGCGTTCTGCTGCAAGTTCTGGGGTCTCGGCGGCGACGGGACGGTCGGTGCCAACAAGAATACCGTCCAGATCCTCTCCGAGGCGGCCGGTCTGCACGCGCAGGCCTACTTTGAATATGACGCGAAAAAGTCCTTCGGCGTCACAAAATCGCACCTGCGCTTTGCAAAAGCCCCGATCCGCAGCAGCTATTACGTCAAGCAGGCGGATTTTGTCGCCTGCCACAACCAGAGCTATATCGCCGAGTATGAGATGGCCGAAGAGCTGAAGCCCGGCGGCACCTTCCTGCTCAACTGCGCCTGGGACGAAGCGGAGCTGGCGCGGCGGCTGCCCAACCGGCTCAAGCGCTTTCTGGCGCGCAACCGCATCCGTTTTTACACCATCGACGCCACCGCCATCGCCGGCGAGCTCGGCCTCGGCAGCCACACCAACAC
>CADCOJ010000262.1 GCA_902803075.1 Oscillospiraceae bacterium
CAGGCTTTCCATTTCGGCGGAGAAGTACACATAGCGATTGCCAGCTTTCGTTTTCGGTGCTTTCACGATGATCTCGTCACCCGTCGTTTTGACGGCATTGCGGCAGACGTGGATGCTGCGCTCGGCGTAGTTGACGTCCTCCCACTTGAGCGCACAGCACTCACCGCGCCGCATTCCAGTGGCAATGATGAGTTTAAAGTAGGTCTCATGCAGAATGCTCACGGTTTCCAGCGCCTGAATCAGCTTTTTCACCGTTTCATCGTCCGCGATTTTCTTTTCCTTCTTCTGCCCAGCGTATTTGTAGGTGCGCCAAGCCGGGTTATGATCAAGATAGCCGCCCTCCATCGCGTCGGAGAGGATGCCGCACAGACAGCTGTGGACACCCTCGACCGTCGCTTCAGAGAGCGGCTTTCCTGTCGCTTTATTTTTCTGCTTCCGCAGCTTTGTGTACAGACTGCAGAAGTGTTCCGGCCGCAGATCGACCAGCTTGTAGCTGCCGAGGTACGGTTTGAAGCGTTCAATGTCCTGCTTCTCGCGCACGAGCGTGGACTTCGCCAGCTTGTCCGGCGCAATCGTCTGGAGCCAGATTTCCGTGTACTTTTCCAGCGTGATCGACCGGTCGATGTCCGGGTTCAGCTTTTTACAGCTCATCTCGAACAGCATCGCCTGCTCCTGTAACCACTTCTCCGTCTGCTTTGGCGTAAGGCCTATGGGCGGCTTGACTGTTTTCTGCTGCGGATTGCGCCGCCGCCCGTCCGGTGTATAGCCCATTGAGACGACGAGCAAATAACTGTTTCCGCGTTTTCTGATACTTGCCATGTTGTGATTCCTCCTGTTTCGCTCAGCACGGCTGAGATTTTGTAACAGCAACAATACCAGAAAAATCGGGAATAGCGAGTAGGTTTTGAAGATTCTACGAAACCAACAATTCCGGATTGGGTGTTGCAAACAGACTATTACTCATGCGTTTCGCAGCCTCCTGCTTGAGCTGCATCTGCGGATGGCAGTAGGTGCGCTCCAAGAACGATGTATCGCCATGACCGGCGAGGTCTGCGACCGTATTTTTGTCCACGCCTTCGTGCAGAAGCGTTGAAACAAAAAAGTGCCGGAGGGTGTGCAGGTGATAGGTTTTCGGCAGACCGATCTCTGCGAACAAGGCTTTCAGGTGCTTGCTGAACGTGTCCGGGTGGATGGGCGTGCCGTCGTCTTTTGTGAAAATGTACTCTGGAAACGGGATTCCGTTCTCGTCTCGGAGTCTCATTTTGCGATAGCAGAAACCGCGCAGCAGGCTGAACATTTCTTCGTTCATAGAAACGGTTCTGGTGCGTCCGTTTTTGGTCGTTCCCTCCTGTACGCCTTCACCCGAAACCGTGCTGCGGGAATGCCGGACAATGATGTAACCCTCGTAACTGCCGGTCACGATCACGTCTGACCAGCGCAGAGCGCACAGCTCACCACGCCGCATCCCGGTATTGATGGCGAGAAAGTAGAAAAGCTGGAAGACCGGTTCTTCATAGCAGAGGGCGGAGAGAAATTTCTGCATTTCCTCCATCGTCGGAATTTCCTGCGCCTTGCGTTCGGCATCTGGCAGGTCGATCATGCGGGCCGGATTTTTCTCAATGATCTCGTTGCGTTTTGCGTCGCTCAGGACGGCAGACACAACGGTCAGGTATTTCTGCACCGTCTTTTCCTTGATCGGCTTGCCGCGGTAAGTCCGCTTGCGGAGCTTCGCCAACAGGTTTTCCAGCGCAATCGGGCGCAGCCGATTCAGCTTGATCGCGCCGATCTCCGGGAAGACCGTTTCGAGCGAACGCCGGTAAAACGCAATTGTTCCGGGCGCATATTTCGTCTGTCGCTCCAGCCAGCCGCGGGCGTAGGTCTCAAATGTCATCTCGGCATCCTCGCTGTAACCCTGCTTGAATAGCCGTTCCAGCCGCTCGGCTTCGTGGTAGACATACTGCTCGACACCGCGCTTTGGTACAGAATCCGGCACCTGAATCGTCTTTGCCTTGCAGATTTTACGTCCGTCCGTGCGGTAGCCATTGCTGATGGTAATTTTGTATTTTCGGTCAGATAATTGTTTGATGCTTGCCATCGAATTCCCCTTTCACATTTTTTGTTCCATTGTCCAATCTTCGTGATCGTCCTCGGCATGGCCGAGGGAGGTTTTCTTTTGCTGCAATTTCCTGCGGCGCTTGCGGTCGATGTGGGTCGATAGGATGGTTGCGTCATGTGACGCCGTGTCGTCCGTCATCTGCTCCACAGCACGGCCAAGCTGCACAGCGCCGCGCACAAGATCACCGCTGTAATCGAGATCCACGCGCACGTCCGGTTTTTCTTCCGCGTCTCCTGCACCGTATTCGAAAGCTGATTCTTCGTATCGTTCAGGATTGTGGTCAGGGCGTTCTTCGTAGTCTCGGTCAGCGCCTTGCAGCCGGAAGAATACTTCTCGTTCAGGTCCCCAGCCTGTTTCTCGAAATTTTCTGCGCTCATCTGCATCGCGGTCAGGGCTTCCTGCGCTTCCCGCTTTGTCAGGAGCATTTTCAGGTCTGCGTCCAGCTGCATCTGCTGCCGGAACAGCCTGTCCTGCATTTCGAGCAGCGCGCTCCAGTTCCGCTCCGTGACTATCACGCTGGGTTCCAGCCGTTGCGCCTCGTCCATCAGCTTTTTGTGCTGCGTCAACATTTCTTGTGTTGTCATTCTCCGTTCTGTATCCAAATTCCGCCTCCATATTTTC
>CADCOJ010000263.1 GCA_902803075.1 Oscillospiraceae bacterium
ACCTCCGCTTTCGCGTATTTTCCGGCGCTTGGCCCCGCCGTTGGGCATAACAAAAGCACGGTGCCTTCGCATCGTGCCTGCTATCGGATTTGTGGATTTCTTTTCACGCGCCGCGCTCACGTCGGCATGATCAGTTCCACGATCGGCACAGCTTCCTTGAGTGCCTGCGCCACTTGCCGGATCGTGGAATGATCCCGCTCTGCATAGAAAAACCACGGTGCACAGCATCGTGGTTTTAGAAGTTTATCCCCATGCTATTGTTTTTTGCTCTGGTATTCTCTCGGCATTTGCAAGGGAAGCCAGAAATCGTTTTGCGCAGAATACATGTGATTTGCACCACTCGTATCCTTCTGGCAATTCAACTGAAAACGATTCCGGATCATCAGCGTTCATAGAGAAAGCGACTGGCTCCTTGCAGTCCTCAATATATGCATCGCATGTAATGATGCTATTCTGTTTTCTTATGTTTTTGAGTCTTATCATAGAATGCCTCCGCCTCTCGGTTGTAATTGTACTTCTCGCTTGCAATTATGTGAGCTTCTTCCTGCGACAACCCTCTGCTGATTAGTTCTTGCTCCAGCAATTCATGCCTGAGAAGTGTAATATCATGTGGTTGTATATTTTTCCCGTTGATAAGCCGCTGCCACGATTCTGCCATTTCATAACTCGGAGTGAATCGATCAACCTGTCCGTCTCCAAAATCATGTTTCTCGATGAATACAAAATCCTTGATGGACCGGATTTCCTCTGTTGTGAATCCCGTGTTGTTTGCTATCCGTTCCGCATCGTTCGTCATGTGCCGAACAGATTCATAATAGTTTTCAGCGTGTTCTTGCGCTCTTTCGCTGAATGGGTTAAGTGCTCCACTTATTGCTCCCGAAGTTACTTTATCACCTTTTCCCTCAATGTTCAAGCGCTCTTTCCTCTCCTGATACGCCGCGCGCTTCTGCCCGTTGATATACTCCTTGTTCCGGGCGTACTGCTCCCGGCGCATGGAGTTGACCTTCTCCTCCCAGGTGCTCCCTTCGGCGCTGCGGTACATGTCGTAGTACCGGTCCGGATCATACCCGGCCGCTCCTCAGGCGCAAGACAGGCCGCTGCAAAACGTTTGTTTTGCAGCGGCCTGCCCGTCTTTTTGCCGGTCAGACAGCCGAAGGGGCAGGACGCCTCTCCGCTTCCTGCGCAAACAGCATCCGGATCAGTTCGCGCTCCGACTCGATATCCGACGGATTCGGATAGGACGCGGCAAGCGCTTCAAGCCGGGCGCACAGTGCTTCGGCGCGCTGCAGGTCCCCGGCCCGCAGCGCCAACGCCGCCTGCGTCCGCACGACGGACGGGAAATCCTTCATCCGCTTCATGAACCGCTCCTGATCCCGCGTCAGAAACGCAGATGGGTCCGCGCCGCGCAGCACGGCAAGAAAGATCCTGTCGCAGAGCAGCATGCCGCGGTAGACGCCGGGCAGCGCATTGTTTCCGTCCAGCAGCGCCTGGGCCGCCGCGTCGGCATCCGCAAATCGCCGCTGGTCCAGCAGGCGGTTCTCCGCAAAGACCGCCGAGGAGCAGATCAGGCTGTTGTTCATGTCCGCGTCCTGCGGCAGGCAGAACCACGCTTCCGGCATATCCCTCAGCCGGACGCCGCGCCGGGACTGTTCGTTGACCGTCAGCTGCATCCAGAGCGCACGGACCGCCTCCGGATCCTTCCGCATGGCGCAAACATTGGAGCCGTCATTATTGACCGCGCCCATCCGGAACGGGACGCCGTTGAGCAGCGCGAACATCACGCCGATGACCGTTCCGATCCGCAGCAGCGCAGCCGCAGCGCTCCCGGGCCAGAGCATGGACAGCAGCCCCAGCACCAGGGATGCCGCCAGATTCAAGATCACGCCGCCGAAATTATAAAGCGTGACCGGCATTGTCCCGTTTTTGAGTGCCGGCGGCACCATCAGGCACTGCCCGCCGGTCCCCAGGAGCCGGAACCGCTTCAGGCAGATGCCCTTCTCCGTCTTCATGAGCATCAGGCTGCCGACACGGAAGGAAGCAAAGCTGTATCCGCTCAGAAGCCCAAAGATCAGATGGCCGCCTTCATGCACAATGATCTGCAGGTACATCATCAGATACATGCCAAGGATCAGCACCAGAAACGCAAGGATCTCCCCGCCCCCGCTGCGGAACTGCGCATGATCGAGAAACGACGTGATCTGTATCCCGCAGAATGCACCGACCAGGATGCTGAACAGGATCATCAGCACACCGGAAGCTCCGTTCTTTTTTCTCTCATTTTGCTTCTTTTTCATTTATGATTGTCCTCCGGCCGGAATTTGAATCCATTATAGCGCTGCGGTGAGCAGGATGCAAGCGGACCTGCGGCTTGACGCGATCCGGCCGGCTGTGGTAGGATGTGCGTGAAAAAGGAGGTATGCGGATGAACGCAGAAGTCTGGCAAGGGATCCTGATCCCGTTTGTGGGGACGTCGCTCGGCGCGGCGTGCGTATTTGTGATGAAAAGAGCCATGAGCGGCCGGCTGCAGCGCGCGCTGCTGGGCTTTGCATCGGGCATCATGGTGGCGGCTTCGGTCTGGAGCCTGCTGATCCCGTCGATGGAGCAGTCCGCATCCATGGGCAAATGGTCGTTTGTCCCGGCCGCGGTCGGATTCTGGATCGGGATCGGGTTCCTGCTGCTGCTTGACCGGGTGACGCCGCATCTGCACCTGAATGCGGAGCAGTCTGAAGGGCCGCGCACCCGGCTCGGAAAGACGGCCATGATGGTCATGGCCGTTGTGCTGCACAACATCCCGGAGGGCATGGCTGTCGGCGTGATCTACGCCGGGTGGGTCTCCGGAGAGGGCGGCGTCTCCCTGGCCGGGGCGCTGGCGCTGTCCGTCGGCATTGCGATTCAGAATTTTCCGGAGGGCGCGATCATTTCCATGCCGCTGCGCGCTGAGGGCGTGCCCACCGGGCGGGCGTTCGCCTATGGGGTCCTCTCCGGCGCGGTGGAGCCGGCTGCGGCACTGCTGACCGTTGCCGCGGCCCGTATCGTGGTGCCGGTCCTGCCATATCTGATGAGCTTTGCCGCGGGCGCGATGGTCTATGTGGTGATCGAAGAGCTGATCCCGGAGATGTCCGAGGGTGAGCACTCCAACATTGGGACTGTCCTCTTTGCGCTGGGCTTCACAGTCATGATGGCATTGGATGTCGCGCTTGGTTGATATAGTTTTCCAGCCGGGAGCAGGTGGACCTGCTCCCGGCCCCGTTCATTGCAGCTGGGCCGCGCGGCAGCACACGTCCAGCATGGGGCGGACATCCGCATCCTCCACAGCCATCAGCGCGTATCCGTCCAGGCTGACGCTGCCGCGGAGCAGCCCGGACTGCCCTGCTGCAGAAAGGATGATCCGCTGCGCCTCCTGCGTCCTGCAGACAGCGCCGATGACCGTGAAGCTGTCTGCCCCGGGCAGCGCCCGGTAGAGACTTCCCTTTGCTCCGCGTGGGCGGACTGCAAAGCAGGCGGACGGATCGCGTGCGTCCCAGACGCTGTCTGCGGCAATATACGTCCCGGGCATATCCGGAAGCACGGTGCTGCGGATGACAAGCGGGACCCCGGCCTCCCGGATGGGCGCAACGGCGCTCTCATGGAGCACCTGCGCGCCGAGGGCGGAGAGAAGCTCCAGCTGGTCATACCGCATCTGCCGGAGCGGACGTGCAGCCTGCGTGAGCGCAGGATCCGCCGACAAAACACCCGGCACATCCGTCCAGTTTTCATAGAGATCTGCCTGGAGCGCTGCGGCAGCTATTGCGCCGGTGATGTCGGAGCCGCCGCGCGGGAAGGTACGGATCGTTCCGTCCGGCATTGCGCCGTAAAACCCCGGCAGGACGACGGGACGCCCCTCTGCACAGGCCCGCAGTGCCCGTGCGGCGGCCGCCAGGTCAACGCGGCCGGCTTCAT
>CADCOJ010000264.1 GCA_902803075.1 Oscillospiraceae bacterium
GTACTTTGACCGGCTGCTGGATTTTGTCTATGTGGAGTTTATGAAAGGACTGCAAAAGGGATTTGTGCCGAAGCGCTGCGCCAACTGTGGTCGCTGGTTTTTGCAGGCGCCGGGCGCAACCTTTGCCTATTGCGCCGGTCCTGCGCCGGAAGACCCAGGTAAAACCTGCCGGGAGATCGGCGCGGCCAGCAGCTTTAAGGACAAAGTTGCGAACAATGAAGTCTGGCAGGTGCAGCAGCGGGCATACAAGAAATACTACGCGCGCACGATGCGGAAGGATATGACCAAGGCCGAGTTTGAGGCATGGACGCGCGACGCGGAGCAAAAGCGGGACGCCGCGCTGGAACCGTATGCACGCGCAAAAAGCGAGGAAGAACGGCAGCGCATCGCGCAGGAGGTTGCCGAGGCGTTGAACGAAGCATAAAAGGAAAAACAGAGGCGTGTTTTGAAAATTTACGAAAAATAATTTCCGCAAAGATTAAATCCCGCCGTGCGGCAGAAAATAAATCAAAACGGTTTCTGCTTGGAACGCTTATTTTATAGAAAATGATGCTTGACGTGTCTTGCAGAAAGGACTACACTGGCGCCATAAAAATCATGGAGGTGCAATGCAATCATGAAGCTTGCATTTTTTGATACGAAACCCTACGACAAGCCCGGCTTTGACGAGCATATTGCCGGAACGGACATTGAGATCAAGTATTTTGAGACGAGACTCGGCGAGGACACCGTCCAACTGGCAAAGGGCTTTGAAGGCGTATGCGTGTTCGTCAACGACACGGTAAACGCGAAGGTCGTAAACGAGCTTTATGATCTGGGCGTGCGGGTCGTTGCGCTGCGGTGCGCAGGCTTCAACAATGTGGATACCAAAGCCTGCTTTGGAAAGCTCCATGTGTTCCGTGTTCCTGCGTACTCGCCCTACGCGGTGGCGGAGCACGCGATGGCGCTGCTGCTGACCGTCAACCGGCATACGAACAAGGCGTATATCCGCACGCGCGACTTCAATTTCAGCCTGTCCGGGCTGACGGGCTTCGATCTGCACAGCAAGACCGTGGGCGTGGTCGGCACGGGCAAGATCGGCAGAATTTTTGCCGGTATCTGCAAGGGCTTCGGGATGCGCGTGCTGGCATACGATAAATTCCCGAATCCGGACAGCGGACTGGACTACGTGGAGCTGCCCGAGCTTCTGCGGCAGGCGGACGTGATTTCGCTCCACTGTCCGCTCACCGACGAGACGCGGCACATGATCGACGCAGACGCCATCGCGCAGATGAAGCCCGGCGTCGTGCTCGTGAACACCTCCCGCGGAGGTCTGGTGGATACCGAGGCGCTGATTGAGGGCCTGAAAAGCCACAAGGTCGGCGCGGCGTGCCTGGATGTATACGAGGAGGAGGGCGACCTCTTCTACGAGGACTGCTCGGAGGAGATTGTCGCAGACGACACGCTGGTGCGGCTGATCTCGATGCCGAACGTCATTGTCACCTCGCATCAGGCATTCCTCACAAAGGAAGCGCTCAGCAACATCGCCGCGACGACCGTGGACAACCTCCTGAAATTCAAGCGCGGCGAGCCGTCGCCAGATACCGAGGTCTGCTACCACTGCGAGCGCAAGGAAACCTGCCGCAAGGCGCGCGACCAGAAGTGCTTCTGAGATAAAAATAGCAAGAACCGGCGTACCGTCCGTTTGGGCGATACGCCGGTTCTTTTTCCAAAATTCAGGATTTTGTCTGTTCTTCCTGCTCTTGCAGCTTCTTTTCCAGTACCGACTGCTTGGCAAGAATCGCGTTGACCTTGTCGTAAAGGTCCTCAATCATAATCTCGGTCTTGAGATTGACCTTGTAATCATTCTCCGCGCGGCGGCGATCCTTTTGCTCCTGCCGGTTCTGGCTCATCATGATGAGCGGCGCCTGAATGGCAGCGACGCAGGAGAGAACCAGATTCAAAAGGATAAACGGATACGGGTCAAAGGCGTTCGAAGCTAAAATCGTATTGATGACCATCCACAAGATCAGTACGCCTGTGAACGCAAAGATGAATGCCCAGCTGCCCGCAAATCTTGCGATCGCGTCCGCCGCGCGCTGCCCAAGCGTATATTTTTCCGTTGCAGGACTTTCGGAAATTTTGCTGTCTGCCAGTAAGTTCAGAACTTCCTCGTCCGACATATCGTGCTGGATGTCTTTGAGAACTTCCGTCAGGAGCTTTCGGTTTGCTTTCATGAAGTTTAGCCTTCCTTTTGGGGATTTTCCCTTATTATAGTCCGTCAATGCAGGACGGTCAAGCTGTTTTCTTCCGTGATATTGTTTGTACTTTCCTCACAATCAAATCCGCATTTCTTGTGCTTCTGGTTTCTTGTTTTTTTGCAGAAAAGGAATAAACTAAGGGCATAAAAACAAAGAGGAGTTCGAAAAGAGCTTCAAAAGAGAAGAGGAAGAAAGTATGTGCACAAAAACAGTTCGGATCTTGAATATCGTAGCTGGTATCCTGCTGATCGCGGCAGGCATCTATTGTTTGTGCAATGAAGATGTTGCAGTTCTGTCCGCGGGTCTGATGCTCGGCATTTTCATGCTGGCGGCAGGCATCGCGGAGATCGTGGTCTTTGCCGGAACAAGCGGTGTACTGATCGGCTCCGGCTGGCTGCTGCTCGACGGCGTTCTGACCGTGATCATGTCGCTGTTCCTGCTCTTTAACCAGTGGTTCACGCTGTTGTCACTGCCGTTTATCTTTACGGTCTGGCTGATGTTTTCCGGCATTTCCCGGTTCGTCAGCGCGTTTGATCTGCATGCGCTCGGCGTTCGCAGCTGGGGCTGGGTCCTTGCCGTCGGCATTTTGCTGATGGTTGCTGGTTTCATCTGCATGATGGATCCGTGGGTCAGCGCGGCGGCAGTCGGCGTAACGGTTGGACTGGTGTTCCTGCTCGAAGGCATTAGCGCCATCGTCTGCGCCTGCATTTCCAGAACGAAAGATCTTTGATCTGCAAGCAATGCCCAGCGCGGCAGCTGCTGCGCCGCAGAGCTTCACATATAAATATGCAAATCTCTGAAATCAAAATATATTGGAGGAATTATTATGGTACCCAGCATCTATGGTGAAAATATGTTTGATGAATTTTTTGACAACAATGGTTTCTTTGGTTCGCACAGCCCGCTGTTTGGCAAGAACTCCA
>CADCOJ010000265.1 GCA_902803075.1 Oscillospiraceae bacterium
ACCGTCGTTCTTGAGGTCCATCTGGATGGCGGTGACGCCTTCGGTGGTGCCGGCGACCTTGAAGTCCATCTCGCCGTGGAAGTCCTCAACGCCCTGGATGTCGGTGAAGGTGCGCCATTCGCCGGTCTCCTGATCGGAGATCAGGCCGCAGGAGATGCCTGCCACCGGGCGCTTGATCGGGACGCCTGCATCCATCAGAGCGAGCGTGGAGCCGCAGATGGACGCCTGGGAGGTGGAGCCATTGGAGGAGAGCACCTCAGAGACGACACGGATGCAGTAGGGGAATTCCTCAACGGACGGGAGCACCGGGACGAGCGCCTTTTCGGCAAGGCTGCCGTGGCCGATCTCGCGGCGGGAGGTGGAGCGGGCGGCTCTGGCCTCGCCGGTGGACCACTGCGGCATATTGTAGTGGTGGATATAGCGCTTCTCCGTCTCGTCATAGATGGTGTCGAGCTTCTGCGCGGCAGAAAGCGTGTTGAGCGTGGCGATGGAGAGCACCTGCGTCTGGCCTCTGGTGAACAGGCCGGAGCCGTGCACACGCGGCAGGACGCCGACCTCGGCAGCGAGCGGGCGGATCTCATCGGGCGTACGGCCGTCGACGCGCTTGCCCTCAAGCAGCCATTTCTTGACGATCTTCTTCTGCATCTTGTAGAGGCAGACGTCGATCTGGATATCCCAGTCGTCTGCATACTTTTCGCCGAACTGCTCCTTGAAGTCGATGACGGCGGCAGTCAGGCGCTCCTCGCGGACATTCTTGTCGTCGGTGTCAAGGGCATAGGCGATCTTGTCCAGGCCGTATGCGCACAGATCGTCCAGCATCTCGTGGTTGACGGCGGCCTTTTCAAAGGTGAACTTCGGCTTGCCGATGACGGCGACGATGGAGTTGATGAACTCGACGACCTTGACGTTCGTCTCGTGGGCGAGTTTGATGCACTCCATGAGGATGTCCTCGCCGATCTCACGCGCTTCGGTCTCGATCATGACGACCTTCTCATGCGTGGAGGCGATGGTGACGAAGCAGTCGGCAGCGTTGCGCTGTTCCTGCGAGGGGTTGACGATATACTTGCCTTCGACATACGCGACGTTCGTCGTGGCGGTCGGGCCGTTCCAGGGAATGTCGGAGCAGGCAATGACAAGCGAGGAGCCGATGGAAGCGACGATCTCAACGGGATTGTCATAGTCCTGCGCAAGAACGGTGTTGGTCAGGACGACCTCATTCCGGAGCTCCTCATCGAACAGCGGGCGCATCGGGCGGTCGATCAGACGGGAAATGAGCACGCCGCGCTCGGACGGACGGCCTTCACGGCGGTTGAAACTGCCGGGGATGCGGCCGACGGAGTACATGCGTTCCTCAACCTCAATGGTCAGGGGGAAGTAATCGGTGCCGGGCTTGGGCAGGGGAGAAGCAACGGCCGTGACGAGCACGACGGTATCGCCGTAGCGGCAGATGGCCTCGGCGTTGCAGAGCTCTGCGACCTTGCCGGTCTCGACCGTGAAGGCGCGGCCGCCGATCTCGGTCTCAAAAATGTGATGGTTCGGGAATTGCTTATGTGTGATCATTCGGAAACCTCCTTTGATAATGGGTGCGCGGGAGGTTTAGCATTTGAAACTGGCACCGGCGCGCGGCGCTACTTTCAACTGCTAAACACGGTCCCCCGCGCGGATGGGTGGGTGGACGGGCACGCGGGAAAAAAGGGCGGTCAGTCGACCGCCCTTTGCCGGGTTCGATTACTTACGCAGGCCGAGCTTGGCAACGATCGCACGATAGCGGTTGATGTCCTTCTTCATCAGGTAGTCGAGAAGGCTTCTGCGCTTGCCGACCATCATCAGAAGGCCGCGGCGGGAGTGGTTGTCCTGCTTGTGGACACGGAGGTGCTCGGTCAGGGTGTTGATCCGTGCCGTCAGAACTGCGATCTGGACCTCGGGGGAGCCGGTGTCGCCGGGATGGGTCGCATACTGCTCGATGACAGACGTCTTTTCTTCTTTGCGCATCATAGTTGGTTTTCCACCTTTCATAAAATCTATACCCGTTTTCCAAGTATCGGGTCAGGCAGAGTGCCTGCCTCAGAGCAGGCGTTGTCCCGAAACTGAGAAGAGGGGCACGGCGCAGTGCGCCAGCCTGTTTAGGATACCATACGGAAGCGGAAAAGTAAAGTATATTTTATATGGAAATGTGAAGTTTTTTCCCTTCACGCCGCCGTTCCGACATTGCCGGATCTGTCATTTTTCGTACACGGCTCATACAATGGAGCAGCGGCCCCCGCCGGGGCCGCGTCTTTTGAGTTTGAGGTGAAACCCATGCTGACAGTCACAAAATTCGGCGGCTCGTCGCTGGCCACGGCGCTGCGCGTGCAGCGCGCGGTCTCCATCATCCGGCAGGACCCGTCGCGGCGCGTGGTGGTGGTCTCCGCGCCGGGCCGGCGCAGCCGCGGCGACCGGAAGATCACGGATCTGCTGTGCCTGTGCAGCGCGCAGCTGCAAAGCGGCGGATCCTGTGCGGATATATTTGCGCAGATCCGTGCGCGCTTTGCGGAAATCTGTACCGGCTGCGGCCTTGGGCCGGAGCAGACGGAAGAGCTGGATGCGCTTGCGGCACATCTCG